>NZ_DIMK01000001.1:177599-273254 GCF_002425525.1 Pseudomonas sp. UBA5568
CCAGCCTGGGCTATGCGAAGTCCAAGTCCTATGGCGTGAGCATTTCCCAGTACACCCCCAACCTGGCCAAGCGCATGGGCCGGGCGGAGCCGACCGGCTGGATCATCGGTTCGCAGTTCAGCGACCTGTGGTACGGCTTCTACTGCTATGAGACGCGCGACTTCGTGGTCAAGGACAACACCTACCGCGACAACATCGTCTACGGCATCGACCCGCACGACCGCTCCCACGGGCTGATCATCGCCGGCAACAGCGTGCATGGCACGCGCAAGAAGCACGGCATCATCGTTTCGCGGGAGGTGAACGACAGCTGGATCTTCAACAACAAGAGCTTCGACAACAAGCTGTCAGGCGTCGTGATCGATCGCAACAGCGTCAACAACCTGGTGGCCTACAACCAGATCTACCGCAACCACACCGACGGCATCACCCTGTACGAAAGCGGCGATAACTTGCTGTGGGGCAACACGCTGGTCAACAACCGACGCCATGGCATTCGCGTGCGCAACAGCGTGAACATCCGGCTGTACGACAACATCGCCATGGCCAACGGTCTGGTGGGCGTTTACGGCCACATCAAGGACCTGTCCGACACCGACCGCGACATTGCCCTCGACCCGTTCGACACCAAGGTGTCGTTGATCCTGGTGGGTGGGCAACTGGCGGCCAACGGCTCTGGCCCGCTGTCGATCGACTCGCCGTTGTCGGTCGAGCTGTACGACGTGGCCATGCTGGCGCCGCGCAAAGCCAGCGGGATCACCTTCAACGGTGTGCTGGGCCAGCGCCAGGATGAAATCCTCGACCTGCTGGTACGCCAGCGCAAAGCCGTGCTGATCGACCCGGTCGAGCGCCAGACCGAATTGATCCAATAAGGAAGCCCGGACCATGACTCCACAAGCGATTACCGTGCTGGGCGTCACCTGCGCCCTCCTGGCCATCAGTCAGGGCTCACGCGCCGACACCGTGCAGGCCCCTACCTTCACGGCGGTGCCGTGCTGCCAGTTGTGCCCGCAGGCACACGATGCCAGCCGCTACACCACCCGCTACCAGCAGAACTTCACCACCCTGGTGCAGGGCCAGGGCGACTGGTTGTTCCGAACCCGTGAAGACCTGCGCACCGAATTCGACACCTCCCCTGCCGGGTACAAACGCCTGCAGGAGGTGCACGACGCCTTCAAGAAACGCGGTGTGGAACTGGTAGTGGTGTATCAGCCGACCCGGGGCCTGGTGAACAGAAACATGCTCGAGCCGGCAGAAAAAGCCGCGTTCGACTACCAGAAGGCACTGGGCAACTACCAGGCCATGCTCAAGCGCTTCGCCGCCATGGGCTACAACGTGCCCGACCTGTCGCCGCTGACCAACGAGCAGTTGCCTGCCGCCGACCAGGGCAAGGATTTCTACTTCCGTGGCGACCAGCACTGGACGCCCTACGGCGCCGAGCGCGCTGCCCGTATCGTGGCCGACACCGTGCACACGATGCCTGCATTCCAGGGCATCCCGCGCAAGGCATTCGAAACCGTCAAGTCCGGGCGCATGGGCAAGACCGGAACCTTGCACAACGTTGCCGGGCAGCTGTGCGGCACTAGCTACGCGGTGCAGTACATGGACCAGTTCAGCACCGAACCCAAAGGGGCCAGCGGCGATGACGACGACCTGTTCGGCGACCAGGGCAATGCCCAGATCACGTTGGTGGGCACGAGCCACAGCGGCAAGAACTACAACTTCGCCGGGTTTCTGGAGCAGTACATCGGCGCCGATGTGCTCAACGTCGCCTTCCCCGGCGGCGGTCTGGAGGGCTCGATGATTCAGTACCTGGGCAGCGAGGAGTTCCGCAAGCATCCACCCAAGATCCTGGTCTGGGAATTCTCGCCCCTCTACAGCCTGGAGCAGGAAACCATCTGGCGACAGATCCTCGGCCTGCTCGACGACGGCTGCGACGACCGCCCGGCGCTGATGAGCGCCAAGACTACGCTCAAGCCGGGCAAAAACACCCTGATGGTCAATGGCAAGGGTGGGGTGATCAAGCCGCTGGTCAACCGCCACCTGCAAATGGACGTGAAGTTCGACGACCCCTCAGTGAAGGTGCTGCAGGCAACCCTCTGGTACCTCAACGGCCGGCACGAGGACATCAAGCTGGAAAAGCCCGAAACCTCCGATACCGATGGCCGGTTCGTGTTCCAGATGCGCGAGGACCAGGACTGGGCCGATCAGAAGCTGCTGGCCTTCGAGGTGCAGGGGCCGGAAAAAGGCACCCAGAAGCTCGAAGCCAAGCTGTGCAAACGTAACGACTTCGCCGGACCTGCGCAGACCGCGCAGGCCGGCCAGTGAGGCGAACATGACCCATTACAAACTGATTCTGCGCCCGGCCCTGCTCGCCCTCGCTCTGTTCGCAAGCGCCGCGCAGGCCTCGCTGGTGCCACCTCAGGGTTACTACGAAGGCATCGAGAAACTCAAGACGGGTACCGGCGATTTTCGCTGCGAAGCCCCGCCCACTCCGTATACCGGTGCCCTGCAGTTTCGCAGCAAGTACGAAGGCTCGGACAAGGCGCGGGCCACGCTCAATGTGGCTTCCGAGCACGCCTTTCGGACCTCCACCCAGGACATCACTGCCTTGGAAAAGGGGGTAAGCAAACTGGTCACCCAGTACATGCGCGACGGTCGACCGGCGCAGCTGGACTGCGCATTGACGTGGCTGGGCACCTGGGCACGGGCCGACGCACTGATGTCCACGAACTACAACCACACCGGCAAATCGATGCGCAAATGGGCTTTGGGCAGCCTGAGCGGGTCATGGCTGCGCCTGAAGTTCTCCAACGCCAGGCCATTGGCGGCGCATCAGGCCGAAGCCGAGCTGATCGAGAAATGGTTCGCTCGCCTGGCCCAGCAGACGGTTAGCGACTGGAGCGACCTGCCGCTGCAGAAGATCAACAATCACAGCTACTGGGCGGCCTGGTCGGTCATGGCCACGGCCGTGGCCACCGACCGCCGTGACCTGTTCGACTGGGCAGTGAAGCAATACAAGGTCGGCGTCAATCAAGTCGACGACCAGGGCTTTCTGCCCAACGAGATCAAACGCAAGCAACGTGCGCTGGCCTATCACAACTATGCCCTGCCGCCCTTGGCATTGATCGCAAGCTTTGCCCAGGCCAACGGCGTGGACCTGCGCGCCGAGAACAATTTTGCCTTGCAGCGCCTGGGCGAAGGGGTACTGGCCGGCGCCCGCGACCCGCGTCATTTCGCCGAGCGCGCAGGCGAGAAACAGGACATGAAGGACCTGAAGGTCGACACCAAGTACGCCTGGCTGGAGCCCTGGTGCGCCCTGTACCACTGCGTGGGCGACACCCTGGCGCGCAAGCAGGGCATGCAGCCGTTCAACAGCTTCCGCATGGGGGGGGACATGACGCGCGTGTATGACCCAGGCGCAATGCGCAAGCACTAACGCAAGACCGTGCAAGGGGCGGCGTGTCGTGACGACACACCGCCTGCACAAAGCTAGGTGGCCTCCCGATTATCTGTGGGGGGTTTGGGGGGCGCTTTGCCCTGGATGCTGTGAGTCTTTAGGAGAACCGGGATGGTCTTTTCGTCCAACGTGTTCCTGTTCCTGTTCCTGCCGATCTTCCTCGGTTTGTACTACCTGAGCGGGCAGCGCTATCGCAACGCGTTGTTGCTGATCGCCAGCTACCTCTTCTATGCCTGGTGGCGCGTGGACTTCCTCGCCTTGTTCGCCGGCGTCACCCTGTGGAACTACTGGATCGGGCTGAACGTCGGTGCCGCCGGTGTGCGCAGCAAGCCCGCGCAACGCTGGCTGCTGCTGGGCGTTGGCGTGGACCTGGCCATTCTGGGCTATTTCAAGTACGCCAACTTCGGCGTCGAAAGCCTCAATGCGATCATCACCTCGTTCGGCCTTGAGCCGTTCATCCTCACCCATGTGCTGCTGCCAATCGGCATTTCGTTCTACATCTTCGAGTCCATCAGCTACCTCATCGACGTGTACCGCGGGGATACCCCGGCCACCGACAACCTGATCGACTTCGCCGCCTTCGTGGCGATCTTCCCGCACCTGATCGCCGGGCCGGTGTTGCGCTTCAAGGACCTGGTCGAGCAGTTCAACCACCGCACGCATACGCTGGACAAATTTTCCGAAGGCTGCACGCGCTTCATGCAAGGGTTCGTCAAGAAGGTATTCATCGCCGATACCCTGGCGGTGGTGGCAGACCATTGCTTCGCCTTGCAGCAGCCCACCACCGGCGATGCCTGGCTGGGCGCGCTGGCCTACACCGCGCAGTTGTATTTCGACTTCAGCGGCTACAGCGACATGGCCATCGGCCTGGGCCTGATGATGGGCTTTCGCTTCATGGAAAACTTCCGCCAGCCCTACATCAGCCAGTCCATCACCGAGTTCTGGCGGCGCTGGCACATCAGCCTGTCCACCTGGCTGCGCGACTACCTGTACATCACCCTGGGCGGTAACCGCAAAGGCACGCTCAACACCTACCGCAACCTGTTCCTGACCATGCTGCTGGGCGGGCTTTGGCATGGCGCCAACGTCACCTACATCCTCTGGGGCGCCTGGCATGGCGTGTGGCTGGCGATCGAACGGGCATTGGGCATCGACACCCACCCGCAGCGCTTCAACCCGGTCAAGTGGGCCTTCACCTTCCTGCTGGTGGTGGTGGGCTGGGTGGTGTTCCGGGCCGAGAACCTGCACGTCGCAGCGCGCATGTACGGCGCCATGTTCAGCTTCGGCCACTGGCAGCTTTCCGAACTCAACCGCGCTCAGCTGACCGGCCTGCAAGTGGCGACTCTGGTGATCGCCTACCTGGCCTTGGCCTTCTTCGGCCTGCGCGATGTTTACCGTAACGCCCGAACCACGCCCACCGCATCACCCACCGCCACGCCAGTGCAGATCAACCGTGATGGCTCGCTCGGCCTTGGCTGGACGCGCGTGATGACCCGAACCCTGGTGCTGCTGCTGTTTGTCGCGTCGATCCTGAAGCTGTCGGCGCAGAGCTATTCGCCGTTTCTCTATTTCCAGTTCTGAGGCCGATGTGATGACCCGGACACTTCGCATGACCTACTGCTTGTCTTTCCTCGGCCTGTTGACGGGCATGGGCCTGTGGTCGACCTCAAGCCTGCACGGCTTTGAACGCACCGAACAGATGAGCCTGCTCGACGGCAAGCTGGCCAAGGCCACCGAACAACATTACGACGCCGCGTTTCCGATCAAGCGCCTGGGCACCAACGTGTGGGCCGCCCTGGATTTCAAGCTGTTCCACGAAGGGCGGCCAGGCGTGGTGCTGGGGCGCGACCAGTGGCTGTTCAGTGACGAAGAGTTCAAGCCCACCGCCGGTGCCGAGGCATTGGTGCAGGAGAACCTGGCGCTGATCCGCGGCGTGCGCGACACCCTGCAACGGCACGGCAGCCAGCTGGTGCTGGCGATCGTGCCGGCCAAGGCGCGGGTGTACGACGAACACCTTGGCCAGACACGACCGGCGAGCCTGCATGGGGAGCTGTACAACCAGTTTCATGCCAAGGCACGCCAGGCCAATGTGTTCGCCCCGGACCTGATGGCCCCGCTGGAACAGGCCAAGGCCCGCGGCCAGGTGTTTCTGCGCACCGATACCCATTGGACGCCCCTGGGTGCCGAAGTGGCAGCACAAGCGCTGGCTGCGGCCGTCAGCCGCCAGCGTCTGCTCGAAGCGAGCCCACAAGCCTTCGTCACCCAGGCCCAGGGCAGTGCGCCGTACAAGGGCGACCTGACCAACTTCCTGCCGTTGGATCCTTTGTTCTCCCACCTGCTGCCGCCGCCGGACACCCTCCAGCAACGCACCACCCGCCCTGTTGCAGCTCAAGCCGACGCAGGGGATGCGTTGTTCGCCGACCAGCAGATCCCCGTGGCGCTGGTGGGCACCAGCTACAGCGCAAACCCCCGCTGGAACTTCGTGGGCGCCCTGCAGCAGGCGCTGCACAGCGACGTGGCCAACTATGCCGAGGACGGCCACGGGCCCTTCCTACCCATGCTCAAGTACCTGCAAAGCGATGCCTTCCAACATGCCGCGCCACAAGTGGTGGTGTGGGAATTCCCGGAGCGCTACCTGCCCATGAAACCTGAACTCGACGGCATCGATCCGCACTGGGTCGCTCAGCTCAAGCACTCGCGCGACGCCGAAAAAAACCTGGCCTTGACGGCCACCCGAACCACCCACTGACCGAAAGAGGCAATGCCCATGACGACTCCATCTTCCATCGCCAAAGCCCTGACCCTCGCAGCCGGCCTGTCCCTGGCATCAGTACAGGCTTATGCCGGCGCCGACGCGGCGCTTTACGGCCCGAGCGCGCCGAAGGGCTCGACCTTCGTGCGCTTGTACAACGCAAGCAGCGCACCGGCTGGCGCCTCCGTCGGCAACACGCAGATCAAGCCGGTCGGCCCCCAGGCCAGCAGTGACTTCAGTTTCCTGCCAGGCGGTGACTACACCGCTCAGGTCGGCAGCCAGCGCGTACCGGTCAAGCTGGCCTCGGACCAGTACTACACCCTGGTCAACAGCCCTGCCGGTACGCCTCTACTGATCGAAGAGCCGCCGTTCAAGAACAAGCAGAAAGCGCTGGTACGGGTACAGAACCTGAGCAACCAGACGCTGGCGCTGAAAACCGCCGATGGCAAGACCGAAGTGGTCAAGTCAGTCGCCGCCAATGGCCGCGGCGAGCGTGAAATCAACCCTGTGAAGGTGGACCTGGCGCTGTTCCAGGGCGACCGGAAAGTCGGTGACGTGAAACCCGTGGCCCTGGAGCGCGGCGAAGCGGCCGTGCTGTATGTCACCGGCTCCGGCAGCACGCTGTCGCCGGTATGGGTCACCCGCCCTGTGAGCAGCAACTGATTGCCCTGCCCTCAATGACGATTGGAGAAACACGATGATCCCGGTAATTCTTTCTGGAGGTAGCGGTTCGCGTTTGTGGCCTTTGTCGCGCAAGCAGTTCCCCAAGCAGTTCCTGGCCCTGACCGGCGAGCACACGCTGTTCCAGCAGACACTCGAACGTCTGGTGTTCGAAGGCATGGACGCACCCATTGTGGTCTGTAACAAGGAGCACACCTTCATCGTGCAGGAGCAACTGGCCGCGCTCGACCTGCAAACCCAGGGCATCCTGCTCGAACCGTTCGGGCGCAACACCGCGCCGGCAGTGGCCATGAGCGCCATGAAACTGGTCAACGAAGGGCGTGACGCGTTGATGCTGGTGCTGCCTGCTGACCATGTCATCGATGACCAGAAGGCGCTGCAGCGGGCGTTGGCGCTGGCCACCGTGGCCGCCGAGCGCGGCGAGATGGTGCTGTTTGGGGTGCCGGCGACCAAGCCTGAAACCGGCTACGGCTACATTCGCTCGAGCCAGGATGCCTTGCTGCCCGAAGGCGTGGCGCGAGTGGCGCAGTTCGTCGAAAAGCCTGACGAGCAGCGGGCGATCGAGTTCGTTCAGGCCGGGGGGTATTTCTGGAACAGCGGCATGTTCCTGTTCCGTGCCAGCCGCTTTCTCGAAGAGCTGAAAAAGCACGACCCCGACATTTACGACACCTGTTTGCTGGCGCTGGAGCGCAGCCAGGTGGATGGCACCACGCTGATCATCGATGAAGCGAGCTTCGCCTGCTGCCCGGACAACTCCATCGACTATGCCGTGATGGAGAAGACCCAGCGAGCCTGCGTGGTGCCCATGTCGGCCGGCTGGAGCGATGTGGGTTGCTGGTCGTCACTGTGGGATGTGCACGACAAGGATGACCACGGCAATGTCACCAAGGGTGACGTGGTGGTGCAGGACAGCCACAACTGCATGATTCACGGCAACGGCAAGCTGGTGTCGGTGATCGGGCTGGACAACATCGTGGTGGTCGAAACCAAGGACGCCATGATGATTGCCCACAAGGACAAGGTCCAGGGCGTCAAGCAGATGGTCAAGACCCTGGACGCCCAGGGTCGCAGCGAAACCCAGAACCACTTGGAGGTATACCGCCCGTGGGGCTCGTACGATTCGGTGGACATGGGCGGGCGTTTCCAGGTCAAGCACATCACGGTCAAGCCGGGGGCCAGCCTGTCGTTGCAGATGCACCATCACCGCGCCGAGCACTGGATCGTGGTATCGGGTACGGCTGAAGTGACGTGCGATCAGAATGTATTCCTGCTGACCGAAAACCAGTCGACCTACATTCCGATCGCGTCGGTGCATCGCTTGCGCAACCCCGGCAAGATCCCCCTTGAGATCATCGAGGTGCAGTCGGGCAGCTACCTTGGCGAGGATGACATCGAGCGGTTTGAGGATGTGTACGGGCGTACGTCCGAGTCGGCGCAATGTGGCGGCCCGGTCAAGGCTGCTTCGCAGTGATTGCGCGGTGATAGGGGGGCTCAAGCCCCGGGGCTGATTCGCGCTCCGGCGCTTCAGCCCCCACCCCACCTTGCTCAATCCACAGCCGGCCAAGCCTTCCCCTTTTGAGCCTTCCCCCATTTCACGCTACGATGCTTCAACCCTCGCGCAACCAAGGTCTGCAAGCCTCATGATCATCGGCGCTCTCCTTATCCTCACCTGGCTGGTGCTGTTGCTGCGCTACCCCGCCAAGGCCTTGCCGATTTCGTTGGCTGCGGTGGGTGGTCTGGGCCTGGTGGCCTTGTTCGTCATCTGGCAGGACACTCGCGAAACCTCGCAACTGGCCCGCCTGGACATGCGCCTGGCCTATGCCCCCACCCAATGCCCCGCCGACCGCCCCTTGCAGGTCACCCTGAAGAACGACAACAAGGTTCCGCTCACCGAACTGCGCTGGCGTGTGGCGGCCTATGCGCCTGGCGACACCGTCAACCTGGCAGAAAACACCTACAATGCACCGCGCTACCGTGGGCCTGGGGAATTGCAACCCGGCGCGCAGTGGTCCGATTGCCTGCCGTTGCCTGCGCTACGCTCGGGCTACCGTGCACAGACGTTGGCGTTCAGGGCCGAGCACCTGCAAGGCAGCTTTGCCAACTGAATCCTTGTCGATGCCCCACTGCTGGCGACGCATCGGCGACTCGGCGCACACCCACTGCCCCTCTACCCAGACCCAAAGGCCTTCTGCATGTCGACTGTCCTGATCACCGGTTGCTCCAGCGGCATTGGCCGCGCCCTGGCCGATGCGTTTCGCGATGCCGGTCATCAGGTCTGGGCCACCGCCCGCCAGGCTGAAGATGTGGCGCGCCTGGCCGCTGCGGGCTTCGTTGCCCGACAACTGGATGTCAACGACCTACACGCCCTGGCCCTGCTTGCGCAAGAGCTCGATGCACTGGACATCCTGATCAACAACGCCGGCTACGGCGCCATGGGGCCGGTGCTCGATGGCGGGGTCGACGCCCTGCAGCGCCAGTTCCAGACAAACGTGTTCGCGCTGGTCGGCGTGACACGCGCACTGTTCCCCCAGTTGCGTCGCGCCAAAGGCCTGGTGGTGAACATCGGCAGTGTCTCCGGGGTGCTGGTCACGCCGTTCGCCGGCGCCTACTGCGCCTCCAAGGCCGCCGTGAAGGCCTTGAGCGACGCCTTGCGCCTGGAGCTTGCGCCGATGGGCATACGCGTGATGGAGGTGCAGCCTGGAGCGATTGCCTCGCAGTTCGCCAGTCACGCCCAGCAGCAGGCGCAGCAGGTGCTGGCGCCGGAATCGCCGTGGTGGCCATTGCGTGAACACATTCAAGCCCGGGCCCGCGCCTCGCTCGACCGGCCAACACCGGCAGCGGTCTTTGCCCAGGGCGTGCTGAAAGCGACCCAGCGTTCACCAGTGCCAGCACGGGTGCGGCTGGGCAACGGCAGCACTGCCTTGCCACTGATGGCCTGCCTGGTGCCGCAGCGTTTACTGGACAAGGTGCTGCGCAAACGGTTTGGCTTGTCACGAACGCTGTAGGTCGGTGACGGCGCTGCGCACTCAGACCTTGTCGAACGCCTGCCACCCTCCGCCGAGCGCTTTGTACAGCCCCACGAGGGCCTGGGATACCGCGGCAGCGCTGTCGATCCACTGCTCTTCGCTGGCCAGCAAGGCCGACTGCACGGTCAGTACATTGAGAAAATCCACCGCGCCTTCCACGTATTGACGCTGGGCCGTTTCCAGGGCGATGCGGTTCTGGCGCACGGCTTCGGCGAGGCGATCGCGACGCAGCTGGCTGGCGTTGTAAAGGCGCAGCACATCATCGATTTCATGCCAGGCCCCCAGCACCACCTTGCGGTAGTTCAGGGCCGCTTCCTGCTGCTGCGCCTGGCGCAGTGCCAAGGTGCCCTTGAGGCGACCGCCTTCGAAAATCGGCAGCGACAGCTGCGGTCCGAAGGCGAAGCGGCGAGAGTCCCAGGCACCGAAGTCAGCCAGTTGCATGGCCTGGAAGCCCACGTTGCCAGACAGCCGGATACGCGGATAAAAATCTGCCTTGGCCACGCCGATGCTGGCCGTGGCAGCATGCAGGCGCGCCTGGGCCTGGCGGATGTCCGGACGACGCTCGGCCAGTTCCGAAGGCACGCCGATGGCGAACGTCTGCTGCGGGTCGGGTAGCTCACCGGCTTGCAGCAGGCTGTCCTGCAGACTGCGTGGGGGCTCGGCCGCCAGCAGACTCAAGGCATTGATCAAATCGTCACGGCGTGCCTGCAAAGTGGGCAGGCGAGATTCGATCAAGGCGACCTGGGCGTTGGCCTGGGCCACGTCGAGCCGAGTGGCCACGCCTTCGGCCTGACGGTCTTCGGACAATTCAAGGCTGTGCCGCGCGACCTTGAGGTTGTCCTCGGTCACCTGCAACGTATGCTGCACCGCACGCAGCTGGATGTAATCACCGGCTGTTTCGGCGAGCAGGGCCAGCAGGACGCCGTTT
Organism: Pseudomonas sp. UBA5568; assembly: GCF_002425525.1. Classification (NCBI taxonomy): domain Bacteria; kingdom Pseudomonadati; phylum Pseudomonadota; class Gammaproteobacteria; order Pseudomonadales; family Pseudomonadaceae; genus Pseudomonas; species Pseudomonas sp. UBA5568. Next base: position 188,447 of record NZ_DIMK01000001.1, read on the forward strand.
CGGTCGTTCTCGGCGACCTCGACACTGGCGTCGGCCGCTTCGACCTGACGCCGCACACGCCCCCAGACGTCCAGCTCCCAACCTGCCACCAAGTCACCCTGCCACAGGTTGAAGGCCGATTTACCCGCGTTGCCCGAGGGGTCGCTCAGCCCCTCGGCGCTGTTGCGGGCACGGCTGTAGCCTGCATTGGCGTCCACCGACGGCTGCTGGTCGGCGGCCACAGTACTGCGCAGCGCACGGCTTTGCAGCAAGCGGGCACTGGCGATCTGCAGATCGAGGTTGCGCGTGGCGACCTGCTCGATCAGTGCACTGAGTCGTGGGTCGTGAAAGCTGTCCCACCAGCGCAACTGGATGGGCTCGGCCACAGGTTGGCTGGGCGCGTGTTCACCCTGCAACGGGTCCCACTGCTGGGGCGCCTGGGCGTCAGGGCGCTGGAAGTCCGGGCCAAGGGTACAGCCCGTGAGCAGTGCAGCGAGCAGTACGGCTGCAGGGGTCTTTGTCCTGAAACGCGTGACGGGCCGCGATGAACTGACTACTTGTGGGCGGGCGGGTGCAGGGCTCTGCGCGTGAGCGATGTTCATCGGGCTGTCACCCCGCTGCCTGCCAGCTTATCGCCTTGGGTATCGCGGGTCGTGTCGATGGTCGCTTCGACCGACATGCCGACACGCAGGCGGGTCAACAACGGCTGCCCGTCATCGAAGACGATCTTCACCGGAATACGCTGAACCACCTTGGTGAAATTGCCGGTGGCGTTGTCCGGCTTCACAGCGGAGAACGTCACCCCTGTGGCCGGAGCGATGCTTTCGACGTGTCCATGGAGTTGTTCATCGGCAAAGGTATCGACTCTGATGCTGACCGGCTGACCAGGCTGCACGTGGGTCAATTGGGTTTCCTGGAAGTTGCCCACCACATAGGCCTGTTGCAGGGGCACCACCGACAACAGTCGCGCCCCTGGGTTGACGTAGGCCCCGATGCGCAACGCACGCTCACCGACCATGCCGTCGACCGGCGCCGTGATGCGGGTATAGGAGAGGTCCAGCCGGGCCTTTTCCACCCCGGCTTCGGCGCGCTTGAGCTGTCCATCGGCGCTGGCGACCTGGGCGGCGAGGATGTCCACCTGCTTGCGTGCAGCCACCGAAGCTGCGCGGGCATTGGCCAGGCGGGCACGGGCCTGGTCCACGGCGCTGCGCGCTTGCTGAGCGTTTTGCACGGTACCGGCGCCGTGCTCGGCCAGGCGCCCGTAGCGGCGCACCTCATGATCGGCGAACGCCGCCTCGGCTTCGGCGGCTTTCACCGCTGCCTGGGCCTGGGCAATCAGCGCGTCCTGGCGGTCGAGGGTGGCGCGGGCATCGGTGCTCTGGGCCTTGGCCACCAGCAGCTGCGCCTGGGCAGCGTCCAGGGCAGCCTGGTAGTCACGGGCATCGATGGTGGCCAACAGTTGGCCGGCCTTGACCTGCTGGTTGTCCTCGACCAGCACCTGCGTGATGAAGCCAGCGACTTTGGGCGCGACCACGGTGTAGTCGGCGGTCACGTAGGCATCGTTGGTGCTCTGCCGGTGATCGCTGCCCACCAGCCAGGGGCCGACGAGGGCGGCCAGCACGGCCACGGCCAGCACAGCGCCGATGAACAGGGTTTTACGGTGGATGGTCATTTGGCGTTTCTCGAATTCAGACGGGGGTCAGGCCACCGCGCGCGGCGGATAGACCCGGGTGGGCATGACAGGGATCAGGCAGATCAGGGCCACGGCAATGACGGCCAGGACCAGGTAGAGGTCGGCCGAGGTCAGTACCAGCGCCTGGTCATGAATACGCTTGGCAAGGCTGGCAGCGTGGTCGTCCAGCAACGGGGCATTGCCAAGGCTGTCGACCAGGTGATTGGAATGAAAATGCCGACGCAGCGTGCCCAGGGCATCCAGCAGCCCGCCCGCCACGACGGCGGACAAGCCCTTGACGGTATTGAACCAGGCCGAGGCGAAGGGGCCTTCCTGGGGGCTCATGCCCGTGGTCGAGAGCATCAGCAACGGCAGGACCGCCATCGGCTGGCCGAACACCTGCAACAGGTAGAACGGGTAGAAGTCGGTGCGGATCCACTGGCTCGTGAGCAGGCTGCTGCCGATGCAGGACGCGGCCAGCATTGCCAAGCCGATACCCAGCACCCAGCGGCAGTCGACTGCGCGGATGTTGCAAAGCGCGGCGGTCAGCGGCAGGGCGATCAATTGTGGCATGGCCACCAGCAGCATCAGCGGGCTGGTCTGGGCGGGCCGGTAGCCCTGGAGCTGGGCCAGGTAGGCGGACGGTAGGCTACCCACACCCGACAGCACGATGAGTACGCCTGCGACGGTTAGCAGGGCAAAGGCCAGGTTGCGCCGGCCCAGCAAGCGCAGCTGGAAAAACGGCAGGGGCTCGGACCACTCGTTGAACATGAACAGCACCAACAGCAGCAGCCCACCGCCCAGCAGCCAGCAGATCAACGGCGAATCGAACCAGCCCCAGCGATCGCCCAAGGACAGCCCCAGCACGATACCGCAGATCGCCGGCAACCCAAGCAGCACACCACGCCAGTCGAACTGCCTGAAACGCTCCAGGCGCAATGGGTCCTGCGGCAACCCCCATGCCACGCAGCCACCGGCCACCAGCGACGGCAGGATGATCTGCCAGAACGCCCAGCGCCAGCCGACGTATTCGGTCCACAGGCCAGCCAGCGGTGTACCCAGGTTGGGGCCGAAGGTGGCCGTCAAGGCGTAGCACGCCAGGCCGTAGACCTTGATGCCAGGAGGCAGGAAACGCAGCGCCACGCTCATCAGCATCGGCGGCAGTGCACCCGAGGCGAGCCCTTGCAGCACCCGCAGCAGCATCAGGCTGTGCACGTTGGGGGCGAAGGGTTGCAGCAGACCCAGCACCGCGAAGGTACCAATGGCTGCCAAGGTGAAGCGCCGCAAGGAAAAGGTGGTCGCCAACCAGGGCGAAAAGGCCATTGCCGAGACGGAGGCTGCGCTGTACACCGCCAGCAGCCAGGCCCCTTCATCGGCACCGATGCCCATGGCCCCGCGGATATCGGCCAGGGAAATCTTGGTCACGGACTCGTTGAGGCCCGCACAGAGCACCGCCAGTAACACGCCGAACAGCCCGACCACCACCTGCAGGCCGAACGCGCCCTGTGCGGGGGCGGCCGGTGCAGGCGTGGCAGCCAGCCCACTCGCTGAGGCAGAAACGGCATTCATTTAGAGACATCTCCAGCAACAATTTTACGACTGGAGCGATTTTAGGCAGGGTGAATGCTGACGAAAACTGAATTATTGGCAGTTTTATATTGCGTCAAACGCAATGATCCCATGTTCAAGGGTCGCTTCGGGTACAGGCCTTGATCGTCTGACGCAGCCACTGGTGGGCCGGGTCGTTGTCAAAACGTGGGTGCCAGGCCTGCATCACGTTCACTTTTTCAAGGGGTACGGGAATTTCGAAGGAGCGCAGGGGAAGCTTCAGACGCTGGACGCTGTTCAGGATGTTGGCCGGGATCGGCAGGATCAGGTCCGAGTCAGGTAACGAGAACATCGCCGAGTGGAAGCTGGTGGTAATCAGCGCCACCCGGCGCTCGACCCGATGGTTGGCCAGGGCCACATCGATCGGACCGTTGGCACGGCCCCGGCGCGACACGCTGATCTGCGGGAACGCGGCGAAGCGTTGTGGGGTGATGTCCTGGTCGAAGACCGGATGCTCCATGCGCGCCAGGCCGACGAAGTAGGTGCTGAACAAACTCTGCACCTTGATCTCCGGCCCCAGCTCCACGGAGGAGCTGACGATCAGGTCGATGTGGCCGTTGCGCAGCATGGCATCGTCGTCACTGCTGCCTTCGGGCACGAAACGCAGCACGGTATTGGGCGCGTCGGCCAGCATCATGCGCAGCAGCTTGGCCCCGTAGAGGGCAATGAACAGGTCGTTGGTACGCACGTTGAAGGCACGGTGCAGTTTGGACAGGTCGACGCCTTCACGGCTGCGAAACACCTGCCCGGCCTGCTCCACCAGGCCATGCACCTGCTCGCGCAGGGCCAGGGCGCGCGGTGTGGGCACCAGCCCGCGGCCAGCGCGCACCAGGATGGGGTCGCCCATGGCCTCGCGTATGCGCCCCAGCGTGCGGCTCATGGCGGCTGGGCTGAGGTTCATACGTTGTGCCGCGCCCACCACGCTGCCCTCATCGAGCAGCACGTCGAGGGCGACCAGCAGGTTCATGTCAGGCAGTTGCATGGCCGTTTTCCGAGACGACGTTGGGAAAGGGCGATGTTAGCAGGTTGCTCGATTGCGCCCGACGCAATGTGCTCGTGCGTGGCAGGGCCTTTATTCGCAGCCTGGGTGAGGTCGACAATGGCAGCAGCAGGCTCGGCCCTGGCCGGCAGCCCAGCCACCCCCACGATCAAGGATTCCGTATGCCAAGCCCTGTGCTCATCGCCATCGACGCCTCCCCTGCTACCCAAGCGCTGCTCGCCCTGACCCGCCGCTGGTGTCGTCCTGAAGACCATACCTTGCATGTACTGCTGGCCATCGATACTTCCTTTGCCGTGCACGAACAACCGGCGCCCTACACGGCCGACGAACAAGCGCAGTACCCTGCCGCGTGCGAGGAACAGCAACAGGCCGACCATGCCCTGGGCGAGGCGGTCCGTGACTTGCAGCAGGCGGGTTTCGCCTGCCAGGGCAGCATGGTGGCCGGTCGGCCTGTAGAGGTCATCGTGGCCAAGGCACAGGCCCTGAACTGCGAACTGATCATCATGGGGCACCGTCATCTGTCGCGATTGGGGCGACTGCTGGACCCTTCGATCAGTGCCAAGGTGATCGATCAGGTGCAGGTGCCGGTTTTGGTCGGGCCGGCTGAATGTCCCGCTTGAGGAGCCGGACCTTCAGGTGATTGCGGGACTTGCAGAAACGTGCCGCCCAGGCGCAACGCGCTGCAGCGGCAGGCTGCCGAGTGCTTCACTGCGGATCGACCACCACCGTACAGGTAGTCCCCGCTGCCAGGAAGTAACCTTCGGGCATCTGGTCGATATGGATGCGCACCGGCACCCGCTGGGCCAGGCGCACCCAGTTGAAGGTCGGGTTCACATCGGCAATCAGCTCGCGACTCTGCGGGTTGTCGCGGTCGTAGATGCCCCGGGCGATGCTCTCCACATGGCCCTGCAAGCGTTCCCCGCTCATCATCTGCAGCTCGGCAGGGTCGCCTACCTTCACATGGGGCAGCTTGGTTTCTTCGAAAAACCCGTACACCCAGAATGACGCCTCATCGACCACCGCCATCACCGCCTCGCCGGTACGTGCGTAATCGCCCTTATGAACGTTCAGGTTGGTCACATAGCCATCGACCGTGGCCACGATCCGGGTACGCTTGAGGTTCAACTCGGCAGCCGCCAGCGCCGCCTGGGCCTGCTGGTACTCGGCCAGCGCAGCGCTGGCAATGTTGCTGGCATCGTCGCGGTTTTCCTTGGAGATCACCAGGTTGTCCAGGTCGGCTCGGCGTCTGGCATTGACCCGACGCATCTCCCAGGTGGCCTTGCGGGCGGCCACCAAGGCCTTGGCCTGTTCGACCGCCAACCGGTAGTGTTCCGGGTCGATCTGGATCAACAGGTCGCCCTTGCTGACCCGCTGGTTGTCCTTGACTGGCACATCGACCACGTAGCCAGGCACATCGGCCGCCACGTTGATGATGTCGGCACGCACCCGGCCATCGCGTGTCCAGGGGGTGGTCATGTAATGCAGCCACAGCTGACGACCGATCACCACGGCGGCCGCCAGGACCAGCAACGTAGCGACAAGGCTGAAGAACTTTTTCATCGAAGGATTCTCACCAGTAGAGCGACAGCGCCAGGGCGCCGAACAGGCAGACGAACAGGCTCAAGCGCAGCAGCGCCGGGTGCCAGAAGAAACGGTAGCCATCAACGCTGGCAATGAACCGGTCAAGCCCCCAGGCCAGGCCTAGCGCAAACAGGAACATCACGGTCAGGGTGGGCATGTACACGCCGTGGAAGGCGATTTCACGAGGCATGGGGCAAGCCTTTGGGTGGCGCAAGCGGTGAGTGGGGGTCGAGCAGGGATGAGCGGATAAAGTGCAGGTAGCTCTGGACACGGCGTAACACCGACGTGTCGAAGTGCCGCGCAAACGGCTCGTCGGTGGCCTGCACCCGGGAAATGGCATGGTCCACCGCCACAAGGGCACGCTCATGATTCCCGGCGCTGGGCTGCAAGAACAACCGCGCCAGGGCGCGGCCCATGACCCGGATAGCCTGGCGCCACGGCTGGGACTCGGCATAGGCCGGGTGCACGGGTGCCCGTGCCTGCTCCTTGCGCAGCTCGATGACCGCATGGCCGATTTCAAGCACGCTGAACATCCAGCCCATCAACTGGCTTTGCACCTGCGGCTTGCCGGCCGCCAGGCCATAAGCCTGGTGCAGCAAATCGCGCGTGCGGCTTTCGAAGGCCGTGCCGATGCCGCGCAGACGCCCGCTGATAGCAAACAGCACTTGTTCACGCAGGGCCTGCTCCAGCCGGCTCCACAACCAGCGGCTATTGGGCGGCAGGATGATCGCGCCGGCAGCCGCGCACACGAACATGCCAACGACCATGGCGATGTAGTCGTTGATGAAGCTGTACGGGTCATACACCGTCAGGTTGTTGGGCACCGAGCCGATGGCGAAGAACACCAGCAGGCCAATACCGTAGCCCGAGTAGGCCGGGCGCGACGAGAGAAACGCACCCAGCACGAACACCGGGGCCAGGACCATGCACAGCAAAGGGAAGCCGTCGATCCAGGGAAACACGAAAAAGGTTTCGAAAAACCCGACCACCGCGCCTATCGCCGTGCCGCACGCCATCTGGAACGACAGCCGCTTGGGGTTGGGCGAAGCCGCCGACAGCCCAGCGGTGACCGTGGCGATCAAGGTCATCATGGCGCCGCTTGGCCAGTCGCTGATCAGCCAGTAACTGCCCAGCAGCAACAGCACCGCTGCCGAGCGCAGCCCGGCTGCCAGGCATACCAGGGTGCTGGTCTGCGCCACGTAGGGTTCGTCCCACTGCTCTCGCGCGTGGTTGTGCACCGCCAGGGAGGCGTGGGTTTCGGCGTAGCTGTACATCTCGTCCACGAAGCGGTAGAGCAACTCGAACGCCGTGTGAAAATCCAGCAGGTCGGCTTCGCAGGGCGCGGTGGCCAGGTATTCGGCGCGCAAGCTGCGGACCTGGGCCTGCAACCCTTCGCGGTAGGCACCAAGCTCAAGGGTCAGGCGCAAGGCGTCGGCATCGGTCAACGCGCGTCCCACATAGGGTTCGAGCAGGTCGACGAGGGTGTGCAGGCCAGGCTCGATGGCGCTGACGATCTGCACGGGCCCACGTGCGCGAAGCCGCTCGATCAGGCGGTGCAGGGCGTTGAAGCGTGTGGTGATGGCCATGAATTCGCTGTTCATGCGTACCAACCGGCCACTGCGCCGCCGCATGTGCGGGTCCTCGAAGGCAGTGACGTTGCGCAGGCTTTCCAACCCCACCGCCTCGGCCACGAAGCGCACGTTGCTGCTTTCAAAACGCTCACGCTGGCTGTCGCCACGCAAGGCTTCGACCACCACGGCCGCGAACGCACCGAAACGCTGGTACAGGGCGTTGCGCATGGCAGCACTGGCCGATTGCGGCAAGATGGCGGCGCTGACGAACGTGGACACCAGGATGCCCAAGGCAATCTCCAGCACTCGCCACACCGCCGCCATGAACGCCTGGTCCGGGTGCTGCAACACCGGCAGGCCGATCATCGCCGCCGTGTAGCCGGCAAGCACGAAGCCATACGCCTGAAAAGTGCGGTAGCGCATGGCGCCTGCCGAGCACAGGCCCACCCAGACGGCCAGGCTGGGCAGAAACAGTTCGGTGTTCTGCGGGAACACGGCCATCAATGCGACCATCATCACAGAACCCGCCAAGGTGCCCAGCACCCGGTAGAAGCTCTTGGCGAACACATGCCCGCTTTGCGGCTGCATGACGATGAACACGGTGATCATGGCGGTGCGCGGCTGCGGCAACTCAAGGCGCATGGCCAGCCACAAGGTGATGAAGGCTGCAGCCAGCACCTTGAAGATGTACACCCAGGTGACCCCATCGGTCCGCACCCAGGCCTGGAAACCGCGCCGCCATTGCAGGCTCTGCAACCAGCGCAGGGGTAAACCCCAGGTATTCATGGGCGCTCACTCGGCTTGGCGTTGAGTAGGGCGAGAGGTGCTGGCGTGGCTGGCGGCGCCTGGCGTTCTTCGTCCGGCACATCCGAGCCGGCTTGCAGACCGCCGCCCAGCGCAGTCACCAGCGCGGCGTGAGCGATCAGGCGCGCGGCCTGCACCTGCTGCTGAACCTGCTGCTGACGAAACAGCAGCGTCTGCGCGTTGAGCACGTTCAGGTAGTCGGTTAAGCCCCGCTGGTAGGCGACCATGGCGATGTCGTAGGTTTTCTGCGCCGCGGCGACCGACTCGGCCGCAAAGTGCGCCTGCGCCTGCATCGACTCACGACGCACCAGCTGATCGGAGATGTCCTTGAGCGCGCCGATCACCGTCTGGTTGTAGCGCGCCACGGCCACATCATAGTCGGCGGCGGCGGCCCCCAGTTGCGCGCGCAGACGCCCGCCATCGAAGATCGGCAGGGTGACGGCCGGGCCGACGGTGTAGTTGAACTTGCGCCCGGTGAGAAATGCCAGCGGGCCGCCGCCGGTGGCCACGAAACCCAGGCTGCCGACCAGGTCCACGTTGGGGAAGAAGCCGGCATGGGCCATGTCGATCCCCCGCGCTTGGGCCGCGACCTGCCAGCGGCTGGCGACCACATCGGGGCGCTGGCCGACCAGTTCGGCGGGTAGCCTGGAAGGCAGCGTCAAGGGTGCGGCAAGGGTCAGGCTGGGGCGCTGCAGCTGCGCGCCCTCCCCTGGCCCCTTGCCCGCCAGGGCCGCCAGCTGATGAGTGGCCAGGGCGATATCCTCGTCCAAGCTGTCGATCTGGCGATGGGTTTCCGGCAGCGGCGCCCGAGCCTGGCTGACCTCCAGATGAGTACCGATGCCAGCGTCCAGTCGACGCTGGGCCAGGTCCAGAATCTGCTCTTGCTGCGCCAGTTGAGCCTTGATGATGTCGCGCCGGGCGTAGTGCAGGCTCAGCTCGATGTACACGCTCACCACCGTGTGCTGCAGCTCCAACTGGGCCTGCCTGGCCTCTGCGGCCTGTCGATGGGCCTGGTCCACGGCCTGCTCGCTGGCATTGCGCTCGCGCCCCCACAGATCAAGGGCGTAGCTCAGGCCAAGGCTTGCGTTGTTATCCCAGGTGGTGGCACCGGACAAATCACCCGGGCCATAGAAGGGATCGTCAGGCCAATTGTGCCGGTTGAGCGTCGCCCGACCGGTACCTTGCAGGTGTTCGGCCGACTCGGCAAGGCCAGCCAGGGCCCGCGCTTGACGCACCCGTGCTGCGGCGATGGCCAGGCTGGGGTTGGCGGCCAGCGCCAGTGCTATCCAGTGATCGAGTTGGGGGTCGCGGTAGGCGCGCCACCATTGCTGGTCGGGCCAGTGTGCATCGGCGGCGGCCTGCTCGATGGCTGCACTGGGGCTCAGGGTGTTGGCTTGCAGCGTTTGGGTCTGCGGGGCAATGCCCCAGGTTCCGATACAGCCGCTCAAGGTGAGGGCAAGGGCACAGGCACTGAACGCTTGGAGCGTTCCGATGATGCAACGCGGCACAGCTGCGATATCCCGAGGAAGAGGTGGAGGGGCTGGGCAATTCTAGGGGGCGGCCACACTGGCGATAAGCGCTGATTCCTGCGAATCTTTGTTACTGAAACGGCGATAATCAGCCTTTGGTCGAAGGCAACTTTTCATCCTGGTTGCGCGACTTCGTGACACAATTTTGTCCTCTAGATCGAGAGTGACCCATGGACACCCTGCAAAACATGCGTGCCTTCAGTTGCGTGGCCCAGCTCGGCAGCTTCACGGCCGCAGCGGGCCAGCTGGATACCACCACCGCCAACGTGTCGCGGGCCGTCTCCAACCTGGAAGCGCATCTGCAAACACGCCTGCTCAACCGCACCACCCGCCGCATCGCGCTGACCGAAGCCGGCAAGCGCTACCTGATGCGCTGCGAACAGATTCTGACCTACGTCGAAGAAGCCGAGGCCGAGGCCAGCGACGCCCATGCCCGCCCTGCCGGGCAGTTGAAGGTGCACTCGATGACCGGGGTGGGCCAGCATTTCGTGGTCGATGCGATCGCCCGCTACCGCGAATCGCACCCGGACGTGACCTTCGACCTGACCATGGCCAACCGCGTGCCCGACCTGCTCGACGAAGGTTACGACGTGTCCATCGTGCTGGCCACCGAGCTGCCGGACTCAGGCTTCGTGTCACAACGGCTGGGCATCACCTACAGCATCGTCTGCGCGTCGCCGGCCTACATTGCCCGTCATGGCGTGCCGCAGAAGCCGGCCGATCTGCTCAAGCATGCCTGCCTGCGCATGGTCAGCCCGGTGATACCGCTTGAAAAATGGCTGTTCGATGGCCCCGAAGGCCAGGAAATGGTCAACATCACCAGCTCACCCTTCATGGTCAACACGGCCGATGCGATGCGCACGGCCATTCGCAGTGGCATGGGGGTGGGGGTATTGCCGATCTATTCGGCCATCGAAGGCTTGCGCAACGGCACCCTGGTGCGAATCCTGCCGCAATACCGGCTGCAGGAACTCAACCTGTATGCCATTTACCCGTCGCGCCAGTACCTGGACGCCAAGATCAAGACCTGGGTGGAGTACCTGCGCAACTCGCTGCCGGAAATCCTCGCGGCCCATGAAGCCGACCTGAAAGCGCATTGAGCCACCACCGGCAAGGGTTGCAGCCTGCTGCGCACAACCTGTAGCTTCAGGGTTTTGCCTTCAGGTGAACGATGAAAAAGACCGTCCTTGCCTTCAGCCGGATCACCCCGGCCATGGCCGAGCGCTTGCAGCACGATTTCACCGTGATCATGCCCGATCCCAAACGCGGTGACGTCAACGCGCAATTCAACGAAGCCCTGCCGCATGCCCACGGCCTGATTGGGGTGGGCCGCAAGCTGGGGCGTGCCCAGCTCGAAGGGGCTGGCAAGCTCGAAGTGGTGTCCAGCGTGTCAGTGGGCTACGACAACTACGACCTGGACTACTTCAACGAACGGGGCATCGCCCTCACCAATACACCGGACGTGCTCACTGAAAGTACGGCCGACCTGGGCTTTTCCTTGATCATGGGCTGCGCCAGGCGGACCGCAGAGCTCGACGCCTGGACCAAGGCCGGCCATTGGCAGGCCAGCGTAGGGCCTGCGCTGTTCGGCAGTGACGTACATGGCAAGACCCTGGGCATCGTCGGCATGGGCAACATCGGCGCCGCCATCGCGCGGCGGGGTCGTCTGGGCTTCAACATGTCGGTCATCTACAGCGGCAACAGCCGCAAGACGGCCCTGGAGCAGGAACTGGGTGCGCAGATGCGCAGCCTCGAGCAACTGCTGGGCGAAGCCGACTTCGTCTGCATCGTGGTGCCGCTGTCCGATGCCACGCGCCAGTTGATCGGCGCCCGCGAGCTGAAGCTGATGAAGCCCTCGGCGTTTCTGATCAACATCGCCCGCGGGCCAGTGGTGGACGAAGCGGCATTGATCCAGGCCCTGCAGGACGGCACGATCCGAGGTGCCGGCTTGGACGTGTATGAAAAGGAACCCCTGGCCGACTCCCCGCTGTTCAGCCTGCCCAATGCCCTGACCCTGCCCCACATTGGTTCGGCGACCGCCGAGACGCGCGAGGCGATGGCCAACCGCGCCATCGACAACTTGCGCGCGGCGCTGCTGGGCGAGCGGCCGAGGGACCTGGTCAACCCTCAGGTGTGGAAAGGCTGAGCACGGGCGTTGCTGAGCGCACGGGCCGCCACCAGTGCGGCCCGGCTTCATGACCAGGCCTAGGCAGGCCGTGGCACCTCGGAACTACTCGCAGCCTTGGGTTTGCGAAACACCAGCACATTGCCCGCCATCACCGCCACCAGGCCAAGCAAGGCGGTGGGCGTCCATTGATAGCCTTCGACGGCCGCCGACACGTTCAGGGCCACCAGCGGGAAAAGCACCGTGCAGTAGGCCGCGCGTTCCGGCCCCATGCGACCGACCAAGGTCAGATACGCCGTGAACGCGATCACCGAGCCCGGCACCGCCAGGTAGAGCAGTGAGCCCACGTAGCGTGTGCTCCACTCCATCTCGAAGGGAATCCCACCCAACAGGCAGGCGATCGCCAGCATGCCTGCCCCATACGCCATGCCCCAGGCGTTGGTGGTCATGGGCTTGAGCCCGGCCGCCTGCTGCACGCTCGAGAGCATGTTGCCTGCCGAAAAACACAAGGTGCCGAGCAGTGCCAGGCCAAGCCCATAGAGGGTCTGGCGGCTGGCCGCATGGTGCGACAGCTCCGGCCAGAAGAGCAGGCCCAGGCCCAGCAAACCCAGGGCCCCACCGCCAAGTACATGCGGGGCTACCTGCCGGCCAAAAAACAGCCGGGCATTGATCGCGTTCCACAAGGTGGCGGTGGAGAACACCACGGCAATGAGGCCGCTGGCGATCCATTGGCTGGCGCTGAGAAAGCAGATGAAGTTGATGCAGAACAGGCACAACCCCTGGGCCAGGCAAATCTGGTGGCCGCGCCGCCCCATGGGCTGCAGGCGCCGGGTGAGCAACAGCACGGCAAACAGGATCAGCGCTGCCAAGGCAAAGCGATAGACGATGGATACCGGGATGGCGACCCCACCCAGCTGGAATTTCAGGGCAATCCAGGTCGTACCCCAGATCAGCACGGTGAGCAGGTAGAGCGACAGGTTCATGGTGTGTTTCCTTTGGGCCGTCCACGGGTGTCCCGGCCAAGGCAGGCGTGCCTGGGTACCGGGCAACGCCAGTATTTCGCTCGGTGTCCCTGCCCTGCTTGCATAAACTTGCGCTTTTGCGCATCAGGGCGCTGTCACCAGTCCTTGGCCGCAGTAGCATGTGCAGCAGAGGTAGGCCCCGATGACGCCATTCACCCAGCTGCAAGTGTTCAATGTCATGCACGCATCACCCAACGCCCGGCTGGAGCTCAGCGCGCACCTGGGCGATGGGCTGGCGGCTGCGCTGTGGCGCAACCGCGACGATGCCCGCGACTACCAGGCACCCAGCCACCACACCCTGTCCTGCTACCTGGCCGACGGTACCGGCACCTTTCGACGCCAACGCCCGGCCGACAAAGGTGCTCCGGACAAGCTGTGCGTATTGCCGGCCGAGCACGAGTCGAACTGGGTGATCAACGGGGCCATCCGCATGGCCCACTTGTATGTGAGCCCAGCGCAGTTTGCGCTGGGGTGCGTACGCCTGCTCGACCGGGAACCGCGGGCGCTGCAACTGCAGGAGGCGACCTTCCTGGACGACCCCGGGCAGGCCCTGCGCTTTCGCCAGTTGTCAGGCCTTGACTGGAACGAGCCGGCCGAGCGTTTGCTGGCCAGCAGCCTGGCGCACGAGATCGTCGACCATGCCGTGCTCAGCCAGGTGGGCCTGCGCCAAGGTCTGCGCCTGAAGGGCGGGCTGGCGCCCAGCCAGCGCCGCCAGTTGATCGACTACATCGAGGCACACCTGGAGCATGCCCTTACCCTTGGCGAGCTGGCCGTGCGGTGCAACCTGTCCGAGTACCATTTCGCACGCATGTTTCGCGTGAGCTTCGGCTTGCCACCCCATCAATACCTGCTGGCCCGGCGCCTGCACCGGGCGTGCCTGCTGCTGCGGCTGGGCCATGCGCCCTTGGGCGAGGTGGCCCTGGCCTGCGGGTTCGCCAGTGCCAGCCATTTCAGCAATCGCTTCCGCCAGGTGCTGGCGGCCACGCCTGGGGAGTATCGCCAAGCCCTGGGCCGAAGGGCCGATCGCTAGAATTCGAAGGTGCCCGATACGCTCACCTGCCGCGCATCGCCCACCGCCACGAAGTACTGGTTCACCGACGAGCTGTAGTACACCTTGTCGAACAGGTTCTTCACGTTCAGTTGCAGGCGAACGGTGTGCTCGTCCAGCTGGATCTCGTAGCTGGCGAAGGCGTCGGCCACCGTGTAGGACGGCAGGTCGAAGGTGTTGGTCGCATTGCCGGTACGCTCGCCCACATAACGAGCCCCGGCACCGGCGCGCAGGTTGTCGCCACCGAACAGGCTGCCGAAATCGTAGACGGCGGACAACGAAGCGCCGTGCCGCGCCACGTTCTGCAGGCGGTTGCCCTTGAGGGCCGGGTCCTGGGTGACCTTGGCATCGGTGAAGGCGTAGCTGCCGATCAGGCTCCAGCGCTCGCTCAACTGGCCGGTCAGGTCCAGCTCGACGCCCCGGGAGTTCACTTCACCGGCATTGCTGTAAACCGTCTCGCGGGTACTCGAATCGAAGTTGGACACCAGAACGTTGCGCTTGGTGATGTCGAACAAGGCCAGGGTACCCGTGATACGCCCCGGCACGTCGAGCTTGGCCCCAAGCTCCCACGACTTACCCTCTTCCGGGGCGATGGCGCCGTCGAGCACCACGTTGCCGGCCAGTGGCGCGATGGTCGAGTTGGGCTTGAACGACTCGCTGTAGCTGCCGTAGAACGAGAGTTGCTCATCGACCTTGTACACCACCCCCGCATGGGGGACCCAGGTTTGCCCACTGATGTCGGTGTTGGCATTGAACGGGCGCCCGCGACCGGCGTACTGGTCATATTGCTGGAAGCGCCCACCGGCCACCAAGATCCAGTGATCGTCCAGGTGCAGCGCATCCTGCATGAACAGGGCGTCGGTGCGCAGCTTGTCGGTCTGGTCACTGTCGGAGGCGCGTACCGTGCTGCCTTCCACTTCACGCCCATACACAGGGTTCAGGTAGTTGAAGGAGGTGCGCGGCGTCTGGCGGATCAAGTCGGCGCGGTACACCTTGCGGTCTTCATGGTCCAGGCCCACCAGCAGGTCATGCTGCAGGCCTGCCAACTGGACCGTGCCAGCCAGGCTCGCCGTGACGAACTGGTCCCGGCTCATGGCACCGCGCGTGCCATCGATGCTGCGCGACAGTGTTCCGGTGCGCGGGTTGACCCCGGTCACGCGTACCTGGCTGGCGTCATAGGTTTCCCGGTTGAAGCTGTAGCCCAGGTGCAGTTTCCAGTCGTCGGCAAGCTGATGGTCCAGTTGCAGGCTGTAGAGGTCGGAGCGGCCCTGCATATCGTTGAACGGCTCATCCAGGCGCCGAGTGGCTGGGATGTCAAGCGGATGACCGTCGTTACCGAAGGCCGTGCCGCGGTCGAACGGGTAGAGAAACTCACGGTGCTCGTAGGCCACCACCACTTGGGTATCCTCGCCCAGCCAGGCCAGCGAGGGGGCCAGCAGCGTCTCGCGGCGCACGCCATAGTTGCGCCAGTAGTCTTCGTCCGTATGGTCGGCAATCAGGCGGTAGGCCATGTTGCTGTCCCCCAGCGCGCCGGTGCTATCGAACCCGCCACCGCTGCCGTTCTTGCCATCGCCATAGGTCGAGCCGCGTGCAGTCAGGGCGTTGTAGGCCTGCAACTGCGGCCGCTTGCTGACCACGTTGATCACGCCGCCTGGATCCTGGATGCCGTACAGCAGCGAAGCCGGCCCCTTGAGCACCTCGACCCGCTCAGTGCTGGCACTGAGGCTGCGGCCCTGCACCAACGGCATGCCATCGCGCATGATCGAGCCGTCGCGGTTGTCGCCAAAGCCGCGCTTCATGACGGTGTCGGAGGTACCGCCGAAATTGTTGCCTTGGGTAATGCCGCTGACATTGGCCAGGGCATCGTCAAGGTTGCGCGGCGCCTGGTCGCGCAGCACTTGGGCAGGCACCACGTTGATCGCCTGGGGGATGTCCTGAGTGGGGCCCTGGCCACGCATGATCGAGGTGGTGGCCGGCGGCTGATAGCTTGAGCTGTCGAGCTGCGAAGTCACGGTGGTGGCCTGCAGGTTCAAGGCACCTGCGGTGTCCAGCGCCTCCAGGGTGAAGGTATGGGCATCGACCCGTCGCCAGATCAGCCCGGCATTACCCAACAAGCGTTGCAACGCTCGCTCGGCGCTCAAGGCCCCGCGCAGCGCAGGCGCCTGCACGGCAGGCAGCGTCAGGGTATGGACCACGCTCTGACCGGTGACGCGGCTGAAGGCGTCCAGGGCCTGGAGCAGTGGCTGGGCGGGTTGGTCGAAGGTGTAAGCTTGCGCGCGTTGCGCCGCACTCACCGCTGGGGTGTAGACGAACGGCGGGAGTACTGCAAGACCGAGCCAGAGGGGAACGCAACGCAAGGTAGACTTCATGGACGCTGACCTGAGAGAGGGTGTTGAGTGCGAATGAATCGCACTTCCACGCACTACACGGTTGAGGGGTGGTGATACCTCACCTGCGGGATGAAGTTTTTTTGAGGGCATGGCATCAGGTGCATAACGACCAGCATTCAACGGATAACCGTGAACCGCCCAAGCACCGTCTGACGCGAAAAGCCCAACACTGCACCCAGTGAGTCCAGCGCCTGCAGCGGTTCGGCAATGGGGAAACTACCACTGACTTCACGGTGCCCCAATGCTTCGTTGAGCAGCACGATGTGACCGGGGTAATAGCGACCCAGCTCCTCGACCACTTGCGCCAGCGGCGCCTGGGAGTAGGTCAGCCAACCCTCGCGCCATGCCAGACGCTGCTCGCTGTCGACCGACAACGTGTGGCTGACCTGCCCCGCGCTGTAGCTCACCTGCTGGTTGGCAATCAGCTCACGGGCCACGGCTCCCTTGGATGGGCGGACCGCTACGCGACCGGCGCGTACGGTGACCTGGGTGGCGGCGCCCTGCTCGCGTACTTCGAACTCGGTGCCCAGCACTCGCACCTGCCCATCCGCGGCCTGCACCACAAAGGGCTCGCCAGTGTGGGTGACCTTGAAGAACGCGGCGCCGTGCAGCAACCGCACGCGTCGCTGGCCTTTGTCGAAATGCACGGCAATTGCACTGTGGGCGTCCAGCGTGACCGCCGAGTGGTCCGGCAAGGTCACTTCGCGCCGTTCGGCCGACGTACTGTAGTCGGCGCGCAGATCCAGCAGCCAGTGCCCGGGCTGCCACCCAACGAGCATGCCAATGGCCATGATCAGGCAAGCGGCCATGGCCAGCGCCCCTGCACGCCAACGCCTGGGGCGCCTCGTAGCAGGCGGCGTCATCCGGTCGAGGTAGTGTTGCAGGGCCAGCCGGTCTTCATCGGCCAGGGTCGCGGCAGCGGGAGCACTGTGGTTCCACAGCGCCTGCGCCTGCTCGTACGCAACCGGGTGCCGGGGATCGGCCAGCAGCCAACGCCTGAACGCCGCGCAGCGGGCCTGCTCGGGCTGCCCGTTGATGCGTACAAGCCACTGCAGGGCGGCATCGGATTGTGCCTGGGTGACAGCAGCTAACGTGGTCGTCACGGCGTGCCCCGTGGTCGTCGTGGAATGGGCGCGGCCAGGGCGACACTGGCCTTGCAGGCTTGCAGGGCACGCATCATATGTTTTTCCACGGCGCTTTGGGACAGTTGCATGGCGAGTGCTATTTCGCTGTACGTGCAACCGTGGACACGGTTGAGCAGAAAGATCTGCCGGGTACGCTCGGGTAACGCACGCAAGGCGTTTTCGATACGTTGCAGATCGTCATCCACCTCCAGGGTCTGCTCCAGCGTCTGGCTCACAAGGTGCGCGCTGTCCTGTGAAGCATCAGCGACAGCACGCTGTCGGCTGCTCTCGCTGCGCAAGTGATCGATGGCCAGGTTGCCGGCGCAGCGCATTAAGTAGGTGTCCAGGGCTTCGACCTTGACCTGCGCACGCCCCCAGAAGCGCAAGAACAGTTCCTGGACCAGGTCGGACGCGGTGGCCCGGCAGCCTACCCGGCGACTGACCAGCGCCTCCATGCGCGCGCGCTGGGCCATGAAGACCTGGATAAAGCGGGCACGAGCGCTCGATTCACCGTCCGAGCCATCGTTCTGCGTCGTGGGGCTCATGGCATCACCCGGCTGACAGGACCAGCAACGGCCCCAGCAATGCGCTGACGGCGGCCATGCCGACCAGCAAGCGCGGCAGATACGGCAACGCGAACACCCACAAGGTCACACCTGCCATCACCACGGCCGTCCACTCCACCAGGCCGTGAGCCCAGCCCCGCGACTGCACAGCAAGGACCAACGAGACCAGCAGCATGAGCCAGCCGGTCACGCGTAATAGCTGCGGTTGTCCTGGACCAGGCGTGCGCCCCAACAGCGTTTCGAAGTGCTTGGACATGGCCAGGCACAAGGCGGCGAAACCCGCAAAGGCGATCAAGGCGATACCGAACATCATCGGGCCTGCGCCGTTTCATGGCCAACCTGGCTGGCGCGTGAACGGGAAAGCTTGGCCGAGGCCACCGCAGGGCGCAGCTTCTTGCTTGCCAGCCAGGCCAGGAATACGCCGCAGCCCAGTGCGGTGAGGTCGAACCCCGCCATACTCCAGTCGCCATCGATGATGGCGTGGTCGAGCCCGTGCGCCGTGGTCAGCGCGTTGAGCAGGGGCAACAGCATGAAGGCCAGCGCCCCGAGTGCCAATTGCTCACCCCAGGCCCGGCGACCGCTACGCGCAATGGCATGCGCCAGCGCCAGGCCCCACGTGATGAAAAACGCGTTGACCTCCCAGTCGGCACGGGCTTCAAGCGCCACCGGCAGCAGCCGGTTAGCCCAGAAAAAGCTGGCCACTGCCAACAGCAGCCCACTCATGCTGACGATATTGAGCACTTCCACCAGACGCAGCTCACGTGGAACGCGTGGGGCTTTGGCATGCTTGAGCTGGCGCTTGTCCAACCACATCACCAGGCCGGTCCCGATTACAGCGGTGCCCGCCAGCCCGAAGCAGAAATACAGCCATCGCAGCCAAGGGCCAGCAAAATTGCCCATGTGCAACCCGGCGAAACTGAATGCCGTCAGCATGGCGCCACTTTCGGGTTTGCCTTGTTCGAGCAGCGCGCCTGTGGCGCCGTCGAAGGTCCAGTTGGCACTGCGACGATAGGCAACGTGGTCGGCGGCAGATTGAGTGAAGGTGACCCGGGCGTTGCTGTCGCCCGGGTTCTCGACCCGAATGTTGCCCACCCGCGCCCCTGGTTGCAGCGCCTGGACCTGGGCATACAGACCCGGCAGTGGTGCAAGCGGCGCGGCGACCTGGGCTGCCTTGGGCGCCTCCCCTCCCCCAAACAGATCATTGAAATACTTCGAGGTGTCATCGCCGTAATGCGCCATCAGCCCTGCGGGCATGACCAGGTACATGAACAGCACCAGGCTGCTGTAGCTGATCATCAGGTGAAACGGCAGCACCAGCACGCCAATGGCGTTGTGACCGTCCAGCCAGGAACGCTGGCCTTTGCCGGGACGAAAGGTGAAGAATTCCTTGAAGAGCTTCTTGTGGGTGATGATGCCGGTGACCAGGCCCAGCAGCATGATCAGGGCGCAGAATGTCGACAGCCAGCGGCCATACGGATAAGGCATTTGCAGCTGGAAGTGGAACCGGTAGAAGAACTCACCGCCACGACTGTCGCGCGCCGTGACGGGCTCGCCGGTCTTGGCATCGAGGGTCTGGGTGACGAAACCGCGCGGCCCGCCGTTCGCATCCCGATACCCGACCTTCACACCTGCTTCGCGCTCATTGGGCAGGCGAATGAACCAGCTTTGCGAAGCGGGCGCCTGACGTTGCAGGTAGCGCTGCGCCGCCTCCAGTGCGGCCTGCGGGCTGGCGGCGTGATGGCTTATCTCAGGCTGCATCCAGTGGGTGATTTCTTCCTTGAAGTACGACAGGGTGCCGGTGAGGAAGATGGCAAAGAGCAGCCAGCCGAACAGCAGGCCCGTCCAGGTATGCAGCCAGGCCATCGCCTGGCGGAAGCCTTCTTTCATGGCAATTTCATCCAATGGACCAGTGCGCCAAGCAGCCCGAGCACCAGGCTCGGTATCAACACGCCCAGCCACGCTCGCCAGGCATCACGGCAGGCAAAGCAACCGATGAATGCCAGCACGTAGAACACGAACGACAGCATCAGGCCGATCAGCGTGGCGTCGACCGGCGCCACGGGCAGCGACACTGCCACGCAGAAACTGGCCGTAGACGCCAACAGGTAACCGCCGAGTAACGCCGCCAGGCTGCGTGAAGCCACGGCCAGGCGATAGCTGGGCGTGAGGCTGGCGGGTTTACGGGTCATGACGAAGTCCGGAAAGGGTCAGGCAAGCAATAATAATGATATGGATTCTCATATGCAAAGCCTGGCCGACAGCATGCCGGGCAAAAGTGAGCAATCGGCTTTGCTACAAGACATTTATTTTTTCGAGGGGGTTGAATTCGCTGTTCGCTTGCCTGACCTTAGAGTCAAGAGGCGCAGAAATTCCAAGGGTCTCAAGGGCCTGGCGTCTCCACGCGAGCAAGCTGAATAAGGATTGAATCATGCAAATCCAGGTCAACAGCAGCAACCACATCAATGGCAATGCCCGGCTCGACGAGTGGGTCCGCAACACGGTGCAAGACACGCTGGAGCGCTACGAGGAAGACCTCACCCGTATTGAGGTACACCTGCGCGATGAAAACGGCGGCAAACCCGGACCACAGGACAAGCGCTGCCAGATGGAGGCTCGCCCCAAAGGCCATCAGCCGATCTCGGTGACCCATACGGGCAATTCGCTTGACCAGGCGGTGGAAGGCGCGGCTATTAAGCTGACCCACGCGCTGGAGCATCTGTACGGCAAGTTGCGCAGCAAGCGTGGCGTGCTGGAGCTGAGCGATCCGGAGGCTTGATCACCTGACCAGAATAGGGCCGCGCAGCGGCCCTTGCCTTATCCAGCCGCAGGGGCTCAGCCTTGCACTACTGCGCCTGTCACGACCGATAAACGGTTGGAACCTGCTCCCGCCCCCGCCAGTCAATTTCTGCATCATCACGTTGCAGAAGCGCCATCATGACCAACCCATTCGATCAAATCAGTGCAGCGTTCAGCCCCCAGTACCGGGTCAACCTGAGCATAGAGGCGCTAGACGGGAGCATCATGCTCACCTTGTCTGACGAGGCGGGCATTGCCGCCAAACGCTTGATCAGCCAGGCGCAACGCAACGACCCTGCTCGTTTGCAACGGGTCATCGACAGCATCCGCCTGGGTCTGGCGATAGACCGCAGCCAGAACCCCATGCAAGTGCTCGCCGCCCTCACGCGCCCCGGTGGCGGCCAAGCACGCAACGTCGTGGCCAACTGAGGGTTACTTGCCCTCTTCCACATCCTTGCCGCTGGCATCCAGGGCCTTGGTCGACGGATAGCGATACGACGCGTAGCGCACCACCAGAATGGCCAATGCCAGCAGCAGAATGCCCCCGCACACGTACAGCAAGCCTACATCCGGCGCCTTGTGGTGCGACACGTCGCCAATCAACAGGCGGGTGAGCGCCGTGATGGCCACGTACAGTAGAAAGCGGATGGGCATGTGGTTGGTCTTGAAATAGATGCCTACCATGGCGCCCAACTCCAGGTAGATGAACAGCAGCAGGATGTCATCCACACTGATCCCACCCTTGCCGAGCATGTCCAGGAAGGTCACCACAGCGGCATAGGCGGTTATCGCACCGATGCCGAACAAGGCCAGGTAGTGAAAGCCTTCGACGCACAGGTTGCCCAGCGAATCGGCTGAACCATGCAAGCCTTTGCGCAGTTTTTCTGCCCATTTGATGTTCACGATCAACGACTCCCCAAAGCTATCCAAAAAATGATGCGCTACCCGTATGACGCTTGTGCCATGCAGTTAAAGGGCCAGGCACAGGGGCTTGGAAGGTGGTCGAGTGACGCAGGACACGCGCAGCACCCGGGAAATTCAGGGTTGCGCGATTCGGAGAATGCCATTACTGTATATAGATACAGTAAATCGTTAACAGCAAAAAGGCATAGAGGTGATGAATGGCCGTCGAAGTGGTGTATCGCAGCAGCCGCGACCCGGAGCGCTTGTTCATGGATAAAGCCGAAGCAGACCGTCACGACAAGATGCTCGAACTGGCTGAGCGCCTGGCAGAGGTGCTGCACAAGGCCGTGCCATCATTGAGCGAGCAGCAGGTAGAAGAAGCTGGTATCTACATGGCGAAGAACCGCGACGTGTTTGCCAGGGCGTTCAAGAGCCAGCCTGACGCGCTGGGTGAACTGCTCGAGGGCGATGCTGCTCAATAGCGATCGCTGGTGCCTTGATTGCCTAAGGGCGCGGAAATCACGCGTACAGCAAACGTTCCGCCAGCGCCTGCGCCACACGTGCAGGTGAACGCTTTTCAGCCTGGGCATGGCCGAACACTTCGGTGAGTCGGGCAGGTATACGGGCAATATGGGCGGTGATCGCCTCCGCTCTTTCGCCCTTGTGAGCCAACGCCGAGTAGATCAGGGCGCCTGCGTTGATCACGTAATCAGGCGCATAGAGAATTCCTCGCCCCTCCAACTGATCGGCAACATGCAGCGATGCCAGCTGATTATTCGCAGCGCCTGCCACCGCCGCGCACCTCAACTGCATCACACTTTGCCCATTCAATCCCGGGCCTACGCCGCATGGGGCGAAGATGTCGCACGGTGTACTGGGTAGCGCATCGTGGGCAATCGGTTGTGCGTCGAACTGCTCCACTGCAAGTCGCACCCGGCCTGGCTCCAGGTCGCTGACCAGCAGGTCTGCACCGGATGCATGCAGATGTTCGGCCAGCGCATACCCCACGCTCCCCAGTCCCTGAACGGCAACACGCAGCCCTTCCAGGTTGTGGCTGCCCAGCCGTGCATGGGCGGTGGCGCGCAGGCCCGCGAATACCCCCATCGCCGCATGTGGGGCAGGGTCACCCAGCGCCGTCGTGCTGACAACATGGGGGGTGCCCTGCGCCAGGCAATCCATGTCCAGCGTCGAGGTGCCGCTGTCCAGGGCAATGAGCAGTCGCCCTTGCAAGCTATCGATGCAGCGGCCGAGTGCCTCGAACAGGGCGGCGCGGTCGTTCACATGCGGACTGCGCAAAATGACCGCCATGCCGCCCCCGAACGGCAGGCCCGCCATTGCCGCTTTGTAGCTCATGCCCTGGGCCAGGGTGACTGCATCGGTGATGGCACTCTCATGATCGGTGTAGGCCAGGTAGCGACAACCGCCCATGGCCGGCCCGAACCGCTCGCTGTGAATGACCACGACGGCTTCTAGGCCTGTCTGCGGATCGTTGAACACATGCAGTGACTGAGTACGGGTGCTTTGCATCAGTGCGAACATGGCCTGGCTCCCCATGAGGTGCAGCATCCAGTATAGGCACCTGAACCGGGCAGGCCGGGCTACCGGACAACTGGACGAAACCGCTCTGGCCGGCTATTACTCAAGGGTGAGTGGAGAAGCCCATGAAGCCACGTCAAGCCTGCCTGGCCTGCCTTGAAAACAAGCCTGCCGCCCTGCTGCAAGCTGCGCTGTGGATCGCCGTCGAACATGACCCAAGCGTCGACCCTGATGCCTGCCAGGCCATCTGCCAGAACATGCAGCACACCATCAGCATTCACCTGCCCATGGTGGCGGCCACTGAACTTGCCCAGCCGCTTTTGCGCCAGCTCAACGCGTTGGGTTTCCAACAGGATGAATACCTGCCGCTGCGTCCGCACGCTGCCTTGATGAACCATGTGCTGACAAGGCGACGCGGCCAACCGTTGGCCTTGGCCATCCTGGCACTGGAGTTTGCGCAACGTTTGTCCATTCCACTCGAAGGTGTCAGCTTCCCGGGGCACTTCCTATTGCGCGTGCCGGGTGCCGACCATTTGCTCGACCCCTGCGGCGGTCGGCGTCTTTACCCCAATGATTGCCGGGAGCTGCTGATCCGCCAGTACGGCCCTGGCACCGCGTTGAGCGCCGAGCTCCTGCGCCCGGCCAGCGCGATGCAGATGCTGCAACGGCTGTCACGCAACTTGCGCCACCTGCACACCAGTAATGATGCCCCACTCGCGGCGCTGATCGATGCCGAGCGCGTCATGCAACTGGGGCCCGCCCAGGTTGGCGACTACCTGGCCCGGGCAAGCCTGTACAGGCAACTCGATTGCCCGCACGCCGAACGCTTCGACCTGGAACATGCGTTGCTGCTCACGGAAGACCCTGTGCAGCGACTGGCAGTGAGCGAGCGACTGGGTCAGCTGCCTTCGATCAATCGCTCGATTCACTGACGGCAGATGAGCGGGGGCTAACGTCTTTCTAAAAGTAATGGCGCAGGGGCACAAGTAACTGGATTGGATCACCAGAATTAGTGATGATCTGGCACAACGGACTATCTGCAATGCGCAACCTCACAGGCTCAGCGCACCCATTAGCAAGGAAAGCAAGCTTTGAACATACCGACTCGCATAACTGCCATAACCACTTTGACGCTGACTTTCATGGGATTGCCAGGGTGCGGACAGACGACACAGAGCGAACAGCCGAAAGTGTCTAACGTTCAACTCAGAAAGATCGCCAGTCAACTTGTGGAAGCCAATGCCACACTCAAGGAGCTCAAGGAAATACAGGCTCAAAGCATGGTTATGCAACAGGCTCAGCTTGCAGCTCAGCTATCGCTTAACCAAATCCTCCTGCAGTCGCTCAACGACAGGGCCTACAGGAGCGCAACCAAGGAACGCAAAGCCGATGCGCATGATGAGGCGCCTGAGCAGTCATCCAAGCCACGCTAGGCAATGAACGACTTCTCAGATCAACCGCGGCTTGGTGCGCTCACCGCGGTGTATCGGACTGACGCGAAGGATGAGCCTGCATGAACGCCGGATGCTGCTCCGCCAACGCCGCCACTCTGCGGATGCGCGGGTAACGCCCCAGGTCGATCCCGAATCGCTCGGCGGCATAAAGCTGCGGTATCAGATAGACATCCGCCAGGCCGGGCGTATCGCCCAGGCAGTAGCCATCCTCGCCGATCACCTGCTCGACAGCCCCCAGCCCCTGGCTTATCCAATGACCGATCCATTGGTTGATCTGCACTTCATCCTGGCCCGCTTCACGCAGGCGGTTGAGCACGCTGACGTTGTGCAGGGGGTGGATGTCGCAGCCGATGATCGCCGCCACCCCGCGGGCCTGGGCGCGCTGCGCTGCACCTTCCGGTAGCAGGGCGGGCTGCGGGTAAGCCTCTTCCAGGTACTCGATGATCGCTGGGGATTGCACCAGCAGCTCTCCACCGTCTATACGCAGGGTGGGTACCCGGCCCTGGGCATTGATACCCAGGTAACCGGCTTGCCGATGCTCGCCTTTCAGCAGGTTGACGGGCAGTGCACGGAAGCTCAGCCCTTTGAGGGCCAAGGCAATCCGCACCCGGTAGGACGAGGTGGAACGGTAATAGGTATACAGCTCCATGCCTGCGTCTCCTCAGTTGGCCGCGATGACCCGGCCACGGCACTCGCCGAACCCGATGCTCACCTCGCCGTCGCACACACCCCGTGCCCGCAGGATGACTTCGTCGCCGTCCTCCAGAAACTTGCGCACTTCGCCATTGGGCAGCTCCACCGGGTGCTTACCGCCCTCGGTGATTTCCAGCAAGCTGCCATAGGACCCTGGGGTGGCACCTGACAGGGTGCCGGAACCGAACAGGTCGCCGGGTTGCAACTGGCAACCGTTGACACTGTGGTGCGCCACCAGCTGGGCCACCGTCCAGTACATGCTGCGGGTGTTGCTCAGGGCCAGGCGGTGCGGCGTAGCCCCCTCCTCCCGCATGCGTTCGGTGAGCAGCAGCACCTCCAGTTCGATGTCGAATGCACCGGCTGCCTGATCACGCTTGTCGAGCAGGTAGGACAGCGGCTGGGGATCCCCTTGCGGCCTGGCCGGCTGAGCGCAGCGCAGGGGCGCCAGCGCCTCGGCCGTGACGACCCAGGGCGAAATCGTGGTCACGAAGCTTTTGGACAGGAACGGCCCCAGTGGCTGGTATTCCCACGCCTGGATGTCTCGCGCCGACCAGTCGTTGAGCAGGCACAGGCCCGCGATGTGCTCGGCGGCATCGCCGATGGGGATGGCCTGGCCCATGTCATTGCCCTGCCCGATCCAGATGCCCAGCTCCAGCTCGTAGTCCAGCCGCGCACACGGGCCGAAGCTCGGTTCGCTCTGCCCGGCGGGCAATGTCTGGCCCTTGGGCCGGCGAACATCCGTCCCGGAGGGGCGAATGGTCGATGCACGGCCGTGATAGCCGATGGGCACGTACTTGTAGTTGGGAAGCAAGGGGTTGTCGGGGCGGAATAACTTTCCGATGTTGCGGGCGTGCTCGATGCCCACGTAGAAGTCGGTGTAATCGCCGATCTGGGCCGGCACGTGCATCTGGCAAGTGCTGGCGGGGTAAAGCGCCCCTTCCAGCATTGCCTGGTGCTCGGACTGCTCACCGAGCAACTCGAGCAGCCGTTCACGCAGCGCCACGCGCGCTCCGCGCCCCAGTGCGAAGAACCCATTCAAGGTGCCGCCCTGCGTAGCGAGTACCGCCGCCTTGGCCTGACCTTCGAACAAACCCAAGCCCAGCACCGCCTCAAGGTCGAGGATGGCATCGCCGATGGCCACGCCACAGCGTCTGGCCTCGCTGCCACGACTGAAGATACCCAAGGGCAGGTTCTGCAGCGGGAAGTCACTGTGCCCATTGGCATGGCTCACCCAACTGCGGGCGATAGCGTGTTGGTTCATGGGTTATCTCCGGTTCGGGTTGAAGGTGCTGGGCAAGGTGGCCCAGCAGCTGTCGTAGTCGGTCTGCAACTGCGGGCAGGCCATGGCGTACTGGCTCGGGCGCAGCACCTGGCTGGTCTCGAACATGAACGCCATGGTGTTCTCGATCTTGTGCGGGGCAAGCTCGGCGGCGATGGCCCTGTCGCACGTCTCGGCATCCGGGCCATGGGCGCTCATGACGCTGTGCAGGGAGGCGCCACCGGGCACGAAGCCTTCGGCCTTGGCATCGTAGGCACCGTCGATCAGCCCCATGAACTCGTTCATCAGATTGCGGTGGAACCACGGTGGACGGAAGGTGTTCTCGGCCACCATCCAGCGCGGCGGGAAGATCACGAAGTCCATGTTGGCAAGGCCGTGCACACTGGTCGGTGAGGTGAGCACGGTGAAGATCGAGGGGTCCGGGTGGTCGAAGCTGACGGTGCCCAAAGTATTGAAGCGGCGCAGGTCGTATTTGTAAGGCACGTTGCTGCCGTGCCAGGCCACCACGTCCAGCGGCGAATGCTGGAGTTCACATGCCCAGTGCTCCCCCAGGAATTTCTGTACCAGCTGCACCGGCCCGGTGGTTTGTTCATAAGCGGCCACCGGCGTTTCGAAATCGCGAGGGTTGGCCAGGCCATTGCTGCCGATGGGCCCCAGGTCCGGCAGGCGCAGGGGCGCGCCGTGGTTTTCGGCAAGGTAGCCACGCGCCTGGGCATCGACCAGCTCGACGCGAAATTTCATGCCGCGGGGAATCACTGCAATTTCAAGCGGGCCGACCTGCATGACACCCAGCTCGGTGGCGATGCGCAGGCGACCTTGCTCAGGCACCAGCAACAGCTCGCCGTCGGCGTTGAAGAACACGCGCTCCATGGAGCGGTTGGTGCAGTAGATGTAGATGCTCACACCGCCAGGCGCATGAGCAGGGCCATTGGCCGCCATAGGCACCCAACCCTCGATGAAGTCGGTCGGGGTTTGCGGGATGGGCTGCGGGTTCCAGCGCAGGCGGTTGGGCGTAATCGTACCCAACGCCTCGCTCAGAGGCTGGCGCGCAAGGCGCTCGAAACGCGGGTGAGCGGCCGACGGCCGGATGCGGTACATCCAGGTGCGGCGCAGCTCATGACGGGCCATGGTGAACGCTGTGCCAGAGAGCAGCTCGGCATAGAGCCCATAGGGAGTTTTCTGAGGCGAGTTCTGCCCGACCGGCAATGCGCCTGGCAACGCTTCGCTGGTGAATTCGTTGCCGAAACCGCTGAGGTAGTGAGGGTCAGGTGCAGGGTCGCGATTCATCGATGCCTCCGGGCCGGGGCGGCCTGTGGGAGCAGTTGCCGCTGCCCGAGGGAACGGCGGCGCATCTGCATTGTTTTTATCGTAATCAGATTACGAATAACGTAATTTGCTCTGCGCCAGGCGTCAAGCTATAAAGGCGCGACTCGATGACTCGCGGATGACCCTACCGATGGCCAAAGCCAGCTCCCCTACCGACAACGGCAAGCAGAAGGTCCGCTCAGCCGAGGTGGGCACCGACATCCTCAAGGCATTGGCCGAACTCTCGCCTTCTACGTCACTGTCCAGGCTCGCAGAGCATGTCCAGATGCCGGCGAGCAAGGTGCATCGTTACCTGCAAGCCTTGATTGCCAGCGGGTTCGCCGAACAGAATGCGGCCACCAATCATTACGGTCTGGGGCGCGAAGCATTGCGCGTGGGCATGGCCGCGCTGGGCAGCATCGATGTACTGAAAGTCGCCGCGTTGCCGCTCTCCCATCTGCGTGATGAATTGAACGAGAGTTGCTTCATTGCGGTGTGGGGCAACCAGGGGGCGACCGTGGTAAGCATCGAACCGGCCGTGCGCGCCGTCACCGTGGTGACGCAGATCGGCTCGGTATTGCCGCTGCTGACCTCGTCCACCGGGCTGGTGTTCGCGGCCCATTTGCCTGAGCGGGAAACCGTGGACCTGATGGCGCGCGAGCTGACCCAGCTCAAGCAGCGGCCTGATGATTATCAGCAGGTACTGGCAGGTATACGTGAACGCGGCCTGCACCACATCCACGGGCTGCTGATGCCGGGTGTGGATGCGCTGTCAGCACCGATCTTCAACGCCATGGGGCAGATCGCTGCGGTGATGACGGTGGTGGGGCCCACGTCGATGTTCCAGGCCGATGAACAAGGCCCTGCGGCGCAGCGGCTACTGGCTGCCACGCGCGAGACAAGCTGGCGCATGGGGCACTGCCCAGCGCCTTGAGTACTGCAGACTGTTGCCTGGTATGTAACGGTGAATGTCGCCGTATGCGGTTTTTCCAGCGGATTCAATTGCTTATTATCGGATCACTGGCTGCCACCGAGGGCTCTCCCCCCGCTCGCGGTGTCAGCCAGGTGTATCGACGTAGATTTTGAAGCTCCTTGATCTGACGTCTCGATTGACCGCTGCGAAAGGCAGCGGTTTTTTTTGCCTGCGATTTAGTGCTCAAGGGCCTGGTTGCCGCTTCAACGGGTCAGGACTGGGCCACCTTGAGCGAGCCGAACGCCTGGGCGGGCTCCCTGAACGCCAGGTAATGACGCAACACCTGTTGCGGCGCTTCGGTATGCGGATGATGACCAATACCCTGCAACAGCACGGCATCGGCGGTCGGTACGTGCCGACGGTAGTGTTCGACCATGTGCGCGCCATAAAGGGGATCGACTGCGCCCGCGATCAGACGCAACGGCACCGTCCCTTGCAGCGCCTGTATCCAGCGATCACGGTGGCGCATGCGTTCAGGCACGTAACCGGCAAGCCTGTGCAGCACGCGCGTGCCGCGATTGGCAGCCAGCATGCTCCAGAAGTCGTCGAGCACGCTTTCGCTCGGGTGGGTACACGGCCCGTAGACACGGGTCAGGTGACGCACCAAGTCATCACGGCTGAACGAACGCGCCACCAACCACCCCAGGTGGCTTAGCAGCAGCTTCTGCAGCAGCAGCATGCGACAGCCTTCAGGAAACAGGCCGCTGTTGAGAAAGACGCAGCTGGCGATACTGGCACGCTGTTCATGATGCCGAGCCAGCAGTTCCTGAGCCACGTTACCGCCGTAGTCATGAGCCAGCACATCCACCGGCTGCTCGATCTGCAGGTAAGCCAGCAAGGCCTGCTGCAAGTCGGCCTGCTCCATCAGGCTATAGACGTGATCAACCGGTTTGGCCGAATCGCCGAACCCTAGCATGTCGCAGGCCACCACCCGATAGCGCTGGGCCAGAGGCCCCCACAGGTAATGCCAGTCCCAGCTCCCTGTAGGAAAACCATGTAGCAAAAGCAGGGGCGTTCCTTGCCCTGCGGTCCAGTAGCGGATGCTCTGACCCCGGAATGTGAAACTCTGTCCCCGGGTACGCCAGACGCACAATGGAATTTCGGCCATGGGCATCGGAAGGCACCGGGTTAAGGAATATGGACGCGATAGGGCAAGGCTGCTGTCATTGCATGTCACCTCGGCACTTGCATGTGCTCTCTATGTCGAGACACAGTCTAGCCAGCGGCCGAGGCGCTTGAACTTGCGTTGCCAGCCAGCTTGATGACTGAGCGAGTCACCTGCACCAGCGGTAGGCGCAGCCCGTCTGGTTGCCGGCTGCGTTCCCGTCCTGCAAAACGTCAGGCGTTCAGTGCCTGGGCCAGTTCAGCCAGCCACGGCTCGGCATCGGTTTCCGGTGTCACGCTCTCGCTGGCATCGAGCCGCAGCATGGGCACCACCTCGTGCACGCCAAGTTCGGCAAACAGTTCGCGCATCTGTTCGCCGCCGCCGCAATACGTATCGCCATAACTGGAATCGCCCAAGGCGATGACTGCACCCGGCAGGCCACGCCAGGCGGCCGGCAGGGTGTCGCGAATAGCGCTATAGAGGGGCATGAGGTTGTCGGGCAGCTCGCCCATGCCGGTGGTGGAGGTCACCGCCAGCACTGCCTGCGGGCCGAACGCCTGCAGGTCGGGCAAAGAGGCTCGGTTGGCGTGCCAGGCCTCCAGGCCAGCAGCCTTGAGCAGCGATTCGGCGTGACGGGCGACTTCTTCGGCGGTGCCGTACACCGATCCGGAAATAATGACGACTTTCATCAGGGAAAAGGTTTCCGATACTGAGTGAAATCGTAGGATACTAGCACCCAGCGCTGGCACAAGGCCGTGGTAATGCCCGTGGCCCTCATCCCTTCACTGCATGACCTACACATGATCACTGCGCAGTTGCTGCAATCGATGGTCGATGCCTCGGACGACGGTATCGTGGTCGCCGAACAGGAAGGCGACGACACCATCCTCATCTACGTGAATGCGGCTTTCGAGCGCCTCACCGGCTACAGCCGAGATGAAATCCTGTACCAGGACTGCCGATTCCTGCAGGGAGACGACCGCGACCAACTGGGCCGCGCGCGCATCCGCAAGGCGTTGGCAGAAGGCCAGGCCTGCCGTGAAGTGCTGCGTAACTACCGAAAGGATGGCACCGCGTTCTGGAACGAGCTTTCGATTACCCCGTTAAGGCATGCGGCTGACCAGCGCCTGTACTTCATCGGCATTCAGAAGGACGTTACCCGGCAAGTGGAAATGGAACGCGAATTGGCCGAGCTGCGCGTTCGTCAGAAAGCCGGTGACCAGACCTGAACCCCGGTTGTTTTTTGGAGTCAACTGAGTTGTAGAACCCTCCACATCGAGTTTCGAGATGCCCCCCGACACGCTTTTGACCCAGGATGAGCTGGACTATATCCAGGATGTCCAGCACTCCCCGCAGTTCGACATGGCCGAAGCCATGACGAGCCTCCTGGTCAATGGGGACAGCCGCATCCAGGGCCTGTTGACGCGCCTGGTCGCGCATGAGCAAGTCACCTTGCAGGCCCATGTCGACAACCAGCAAATCAGCATTCCGCTGCAGCTGATCGAAGACGAGTTCCATACGCTGCAATTGCAACTGGGCGCGCCCGACATTTTCGAGATAGGCCCCAGGCTGCGACCCTGGCGACTGACCCTTGATCCGCCCTGTGCGCTGCTCGACGCCCATGGTGACGACAGCGGGCTCTGGGTGTGTGACATTTCTGTCAAAGGTGTGCTTGTGCAAGTGCGCGACCTACCTGACGCCCCTGATGTCTTCACGCTCCGATTCGCCCCGGACGGGGTCTGCCCAATCGAGCTTCACGGCAAGCTCGGCCGGCGTATCGACGGATCGAAGGCCGCTTATGACCTGAGTGGCACTGCCCAGGAAGACATCGAACGCCTGCGCGATTTCATTCTCCACAAGCACCGGCTGGCTCACCCTGAGTTGCATACGCAAATGCCCGGCTGAAGCCCACACCCGACGAACGCGCCGTGTTTACCCACCCTATGACTTACGCCTGCCCGGGCGATACGCCATAATCCGCGCCCACTTCTTGCATGCCTAACTGAGTCGACCACCACCCCGGCCGACACAGCCAAGGGGCCAGCTACCCGCCAGCCTCGTCGTCAGGAGATACACGATGTCTAGATCCCCCGTCACCTTGATGGTGTCGCGGCGCGCCGCCGACGGCCGCTACGAAGAATTGCTGGCCTGGCTCCATGAGGGCGAACAGCTGGCCACCGACTTCCCCGGCTACCTGGGCTCAGGGATTCTCGCACCGCCGCGCGACGGCGATGAGTTTCAGATCATCTTCCGCTTCAGTGATGAGCCGACCCTGCATGCCTGGGAACATTCGGCTTCCCGGCGCGCTTGGCTCAAGCGGGGCAACGGGCTGTTCGAGCGCCCCAGAGAGGCACGGGTCAGTGGCATAAACGACTGGTTCGGCACTGCCTTGGTGCGTAAACCACCCCGTTGGAAGCAGGCCACGGCGATCTGGCTGGCGTTCTTTCCGGTGTCACTGGCTTTCAATATGCTGTTCGGTCACTGGTTGGCAGGCATGGACCTGTTGCCACGCGTGCTTGTGAGCACCCTGGCGCTCACCCCCCTGATGGTGTACCTGTTCATCCCCCTTTCAACGCACCTGCTGGCGGGCTGGCTGCAGGGTTCGTCAACACGTGAACACGCCTGGCGTAGCCGGTAGGCGCAGGCCTCACACGCGCTGGGCAGTTGGGGTATGCTGGGCGGCAACCCTCGACAGATACAGTTGACCGCCCCGAACATGAACAGCCCTATCCTGATAACCGGAGCCAGCCAACGCGTCGGGCTGGCCCTGGCCATGGAACTGGCCCAGGCCGGCCATACGGTGGTCAGTGCCAGCCGCAGCGTCCAGCCGCAATCGCCACACCCCAACATCATCCCGTTCACGGCAGACTTGTGCCAGGTGGCCGATCGCCAGGCATTGGTCGACTACCTCTACAGCCATTACGATGGCCTGCGCGCCGTCATCCACAACGCTTCGCTGTGGCTCGACGATGGCCTGGCCAACCTCGAGACCATGTTCCGCCTTCATGTCGAAGCGCCCTATCATCTCAACCTGGCCTTGGGCGAGCTGTTGGCCAAGGTCGACAAGGCTGACATCATCCACGTCTGCGACGAGACATCCTCGCGCGGCAGCAAAAGCCACATCGGCTATGCCGCCACCAAGGCCGCGCTGC
The DNA here is from genome assembly GCF_002425525.1 of Pseudomonas sp. UBA5568. Taxonomy (NCBI): domain Bacteria; kingdom Pseudomonadati; phylum Pseudomonadota; class Gammaproteobacteria; order Pseudomonadales; family Pseudomonadaceae; genus Pseudomonas; species Pseudomonas sp. UBA5568. Next base: position 221,662 of record NZ_DIMK01000001.1, read on the forward strand.
AGAACATGGTGTTGTCGTTCGCCGAAAAGTACGCGCCCACGGTGCACGTCAACGGTATTCTGCCTGGGCTGCTGATCCTCAAGGAGGGCGGCGACGAAGCCTATCGCCAACAGACACTGAAGAAGGCACTGCTGGAATTTGAACCGGGCGCCGGGCCGCTGATCGAGACGGTCAAGTACCTGCTTGCCAGTCAGTACAGCACCGGCAGCCAAGTGGTCATCAATGGTGGCCGCCACCTGAAAAACCGCATCATTTGAGAGAAGCCCATGACCCCACAGCAACAGCTCGAACTGGAAGCCGCCGCTTTCCGCCGGCTCGTGGAACACCTGCGTTCACGCACCGACGTGCAGAACATCGACCTGATGAACCTGTCCGGGTTCTGCCGCAACTGCCTGTCCAAGTGGTACAAGGCGGCAGCCGACGAGCGCCAGCTGGACCTGAGCCTGGACGAGGCGCGCGAAGCCGTCTACGGCATGCCTTACGGCGAGTGGAAGGCCCAGTACCAGAAAGAGGCCAGCCCCCAGCAGCAGGCCGCATTCGAACAAGGAAAACCCCGTGACTGATCTGACTACCCTGCGCGCCAGCCTGGACAGTGGTGAACATGTGTTCGCTGACACCCTGGCATTCATTGCCGAACACTACGCCTATCAGCCCCGGGCCTTCAGCAACGGTGACGTCGAAAACGCAGCCGGGCAGAACGAAGGTTCATGCAAGACCTTGGGCCTGGCGTTGCTCGAGGGATTGAGTGATCGTGAAGCGCTGCTGGCTTTTGGCGAGCATTATCGAGATGTGCAGGCCACACCCGAGGGCCATGACCATGGGAATATCCGTGCGCTGATCGCGTATGGCCTGGCAGGCGTCAAGTTCGAGACACTCCCGCTGTCGCGCAAGGCTTAATGAGGGGCTGCCATCCAGTGGACTGCGCCCTGGAGGTCGGCAACGCAGCATGAATACCGGGGCTGCCTGGCAGCCCCGGTAATCTGAACCCAGAGCGCTCGATTACAGCTGGACGCAATCGAACTGCACGTCGGTCGCCACATCTGCGTCGTAGTCGACGTCAGTGCGCTCGAAGCCGAACAGGTTCAGGAACTGCTTCTTGTAACCGGCATAGTCGGTCAGCTCGAACAGGTTCTCGGTAGTCACCTGTGGCCACATGGCCTTGCAGGCGTCCTGCACGTCATCGCGCAGTTCCCAGTCGTCCAGGCGCAGACGGCCTTTCTCGTCGACCTGCGCTGGCGCGCCGTCGGTGCGATACATACGGTCACGGAACATGCGATCGAGCTGATCCTGGGTACCTTCGTGGACGCCCTTCTCCTGCATGATCTTGAACACCATCGACAGGTACAGCGGCATCACCGGGATGGCCGAGCTGGCCTGGGTCACGACCGACTTGAGCACAGCCACATTGGCGCCGCCCTTCACGTCAGCCGCCAGCTTCTGGTCCAGGCGCAGAGCAGTGTCGTCCAAGTCCTGCTTGGCCTTGCCCAGGGCGCCGTGCCAGTAGATGGGCCAGGTGATTTCGGTGCCGATGTAGCTGAAGGCGACGGTGCGGGCGCCTTCGGCCAGCACATCGGCACCGGCCAGGGCATCGATCCACAGCTGCCAGTCCTGGCCACCCATGACGGTCACGGTGTCAGCGATTTCCTGCTCGGTGGCCGGCTCGATGCTGGCCTCGATGATGGCGTCCTTGTTGGTGTCGATGGCCGTCGACTTGTACGGCTGGCCAATCGGCTTGAGCGCCGAGCGCACCAGTTCGCCTGTCTGTGGCAGCTTGCGCACCGGTGAGGCGAGCGAATAGATGACCAGGTCGACCTTGCCGCCCATGTCGTTCTTGATCAGCTCGATGACCTTGGCCCGCGCTTCGTCGGAGAAGGCGTCACCGTTGATCGACTTGCTGTACAGGCCCTCGGCCTTGGCGAACTTGTCGAACGCCGCCGCGTTGTACCAGCCGGCGGTGCCGGCTTTGGTTTCGGTGCCTGGCTTTTCGAAGAACACGCCCAGGGTGTCGGCCTTGAAACCGAAGGCGGCAGTGATGCGCGCCGCCAGGCCGTAGCCACTGGAGGCACCGATGACCAACACCTTCTTCGGACCATCCTCGCGTACGCCCCGTTTGCGGGTGGCTTCGATCTGGTCACGGACGTTGAGCTCGCAGCCCTTGGGATGAGTCGTGGTGCAGATGAAACCGCGGACCTTAGGATGAATGATGGCCAATGTCTGTACCTCGTCTGGTTTATGCACGATAACGCCACGCAGGGCGTTTTCAAAAGTGGACTGAGGGGTAAGACTCACCCCGCAGGTCAGGCGACACATCTTAAGGGTTGAGCGCAGCGATGCAAAATCGGTGGCCGACTGGCGACAGAGCGCCCTGTCCGGACGCCCTCTTCCTGCGCCTAGGCATTGATTCGGTTTTCCTATCAATAGGCAACAAAAACAAACTTAACAAATGAGCAAAATGCGCCGATGCTGGGTGCCCTCACCTTCAGACGGAGAACAACAACATGAACGAAGTGGTGATCGTCGCCGCGACCCGCACCGCCATCGGCAGCTTCCAGGGCGCCCTGGCTGGCGTCCCGGCCGTCGACCTGGGGGCAGCCGTGATCAAGCGTCTGTTGGAGCAAACCGGGCTGGATCCGGCGCAGGTCGACGAGGTGATCATGGGCCAGGTGCTGACGGCCGGCGCCGGGCAGAACCCTGCTCGTCAGGCAGCCATCAAGGCAGGCCTGCCGTTCAGCGTGCCTGCCTTGACCCTGAACAAGGTCTGCGGCTCGGGGCTCAAGGCACTGCACCTGGGCGCCCAGGCCATTCGCTGCGGCGATGCCGAGGTGGTGATCGCCGGCGGCCAGGAAAACATGAGCCTCGCCCCTTATGTCATGCCTTCTGCCCGCACCGGCCAGCGCATGGGCCATGGTCAGTTGATCGACAGCATGATCAGCGACGGCCTGTGGGACGCGTTCAACGATTACCACATGGGCATCACTGCCGAAAACCTGGTGCAAGAATACGGGCTGAGCCGCGAACAGCAGGACGCTTTTGCGGCCGAGTCGCAGCGCAAGGCGGTGGCAGCCATCGCCGCTGGCCGCTTCGAGGCTGAAATCACCCCGATCCTGCTGCCCCAGAAAAAAGGCGAGCCCAAGGTTTTCGCCCAAGACGAACAGCCACGCTCGGACACCACGGTCGAATCCCTCGCCAAACTGCGTCCTGCCTTCAAGAAGGATGGCAGCGTGACGGCAGGGAATGCCTCCAGCCTCAACGATGGGGCTGCGGCAGTGCTGCTGATGAACGCTGAAAAGGCCCAGGCATTGGGCTTGCCCGTGCTGGCCAGGATCACGGCCTATGCCAGCGCTGGAGTCGACCCTGCCGTAATGGGGATCGCCCCTGTCTCTGCGACTGAACGCTGCCTGGGCAAGGCAGGCTGGCACTTGGCCGACCTGGATCTGATCGAAGCCAACGAGGCGTTTGCGGCCCAGGCGCTGGCGGTTGGCAAGGCGCTTGCGTGGGATGCTTCGCGGGTCAACGTGAACGGTGGGGCGATTGCGCTGGGTCATCCCATCGGTGCATCCGGATGCCGCGTGCTGGTCACCTTGCTGCACGAGATGATCAAGCGCGATGCCAAGAAAGGCCTGGCCACGCTGTGTATCGGTGGTGGACAAGGCGTGGCCCTGGCGATCGAGCGCTGATCAACCGAGCCACGGGCACCCGGGGCCGCTAAGCACGCCAGTGCGCAGCGGCACCTGCCATGCACGATCAGGCGCTGGCCACCTGCAGGGCATCGAACGTGGGTGGCGTCGCCTTGATCGGGTCATTGAGCGCCTTGGCCAGCCGGGCGACATCCTCACAGGCCTGCACGGCGACGCCCAGCGGGCTGTGCAGCAGTGAACAGGCCGTACCGATCCACAGTCGCTCCCCCAGACGCTCATTGGCTTCACACAGCCAGTGCCACTTGCTGTCCAGGGCATGCTGGGCATCGTTTTCTGCATCGACCAGGCCCAGCGACAGCACCTTGTAGGCAGGCAGACGGTCCAGGGTGGTCGTCAGCTGTTCAGGGTCACTCACCAGGTCGATGTGCAAGCCGTCCACTGGCAAGTTCGCGGCCAGGCCAAGGTTGCCCTGCAAGCCACCGGCCCATGTCGCGATCAGCTTCTTCAACGGGGCACGCTGCAGAATGTTGTAAACCCGCTCGTAGGCGTTTTTCCAGTCCTGCGGCAGCGCCTGGGCAAGGATCGGTTCATCGATCTGCACCCACTGCACGCCTAGTTCGGCCAGACGATTGAGAACGTCGTCATAGTGCGGAAGCAGTTCGTCTACACATTCCAGCACCAGGCTGTGCCCGTCTTGCGCCGCGCTTTGCCACAAATAGGTCAAAGGGCCGACAAGAACAGGTTTGACGGTGTGGCCAAGCGCACTGGCCTGGGCCACTTCCTTCAGCAGCTGATCGGCAAGCTGGGTGAAAGGCTGCGTCACTGGCGTGCAAGGGTCGCGCACGGCCCCACCCTGCCAGTCCACATCGCCCACAGGCAACAGCTCGATCCCGGCGTCTTTCTGCATTTGCCAATGACGTGCGCGCAGCGCGTGGTCGTTGCCAGTGCGTGGAAAGCCCAGGTTGTGCGCCAGTGCCATGTGTGTTCCCCAGTGTGCAGAAATGATGGCGGCATTTTCAGATCGATTGGCGTTTGAAACAAACTCAATAAATTTGAGATCAACCCAAGTTTTTCTCATGTTCACTCACATTGGGCGCGCCCGCAGCTCATTGCCATGTCTTGATCAGATCAGTGCCCTGCGCACCCGGGCATGACCCGCTCGCAGGGCTGGCGCACAATGCCAGCCTGCCCACACCCGGTGTCCGTCATGAGCGTGCTCAAAACCGCCCTGCAAGAGCAGCAATTCGCTTGCGTCATGGAGTTCGTTCCCAAACCGTCAGCAGAGCGTTTTGCGGCGATGGACGCAATAATGGCCCGAGGGCAAGTGTGTGGCTGGCCGATGACACTTGCCATCGGTGACCGAGTGAGCAGCCCGCTGGACATGTCTCCCCTGGACGCCTTGGCCTGTTTCGAGCACCCGGTGCCCGCCCTGCCTCACTTCTCCGGCAAGGACCGGGAGCGCCACCATTTGCTCGCCCAGATGCGGCGCATGGACGCTGCAGGCCAGCACCAGCTGCTGATGCTCACAGGGGATCGCCTGCCAGGCCATACGCCAGGCGAGCGCCCGGTGCGGTACCTGGAATCGGTCGCAGCGTTGCAGATCGCCCGCCAGGCCTATCCACACTGGTGGCTGGGCGCAGCACTCAACCCGTTCAAGTACCGAGAGGAGGAAGGTGCCGCTCAGTACCTGAAGGCTGAAAAGAAATTGGCAGCCGGTGCCGACTTTTTCATCCTGCAGCTAGGTTTCGATGCCGCCAAGCATCAGGAGGCCATGCACTGGATGCGCCGCCAACGCGCGCCTAAACCCCTGCTGGCCTGTCTCATGAGCCTTACCCAAGGCCGCGCGGGCATGCTCGATCATGTCGCAGGCGTGACCGTCACCCCGTCGATGCGGCAAATGCTGGCAGCCGAGACGGCGCAATCCAAGGCTTTTGCCCAGGCGCGCAGCATCGACCGCCTGGCCCTGCAGGTCATTGGGGTGAAGCTGATGGGCTACGCCGGCGTGCACCTGTCGGGCATTCATGAGCCCAGCCAGCTGCTTGCCTTGGAGGCACGCCTTGAGCACTGGCAGGCGCACGTGACCACGCTGGAGCAATGGGCGCCTGCCTGGCAGGCCAGCTGGCAAATGCCTGGCCTACCGGCGGTGACGTTTCATCCACCGCAGGCGGCGTGGCGCGAGGGAGAGTCACGTGTCGTGGCCACGTTTGCGCAGAAAGCCCGCTACCACGCCATGCATGGCATGCATGGCCTGCTGTTCAGCCGTAGCAATCCGGTGAGTCAGCTGTTCGGGTGGGCGGTTCGCCAGCCGATGTGGACGACAGGCCTGGGCGCCCAGGTGCTGCACAGCCTGGAGCGGGCCGTAAAGCGGCCTCTGCTTGGCTGCGACACCTGCGGTCGTTGCCGCCTTGAAGACACCTTGTACACCTGCCCCGAGACCTGCCCCAAGGGCCTGGCGAACGGGCCCTGCGGCGGTACCACGTTGAACCGGTGCGAGTTTGGCGATCGTGAGTGCATCCACAGTGCCAAGTACCGCACGGCCAAGGCGGTGCGGCAAACCGACGTGCTGGCCCAGCGCCTGATCCCTTGCGTGGAGCAGCACACCCGCCATCGAAGCTCCTGGCCGGGTTGGTTCGGCGCCCAGGCTCAGCCCGTCACTCGGCCGTCAGCGCCTCGAAGCCGGCCCGAATCGTAGCTTCGGGAAGGTCGTCGGCAATGAACACCATGACGCTCTCGCGCGGTTCGGCCTCTGCCCATTCAGCATCCCAATCGAACCCGTAGAGCTTGAGCACGCCCTGAAACACCAGCTTGCGGCCCTCGCCCGCGATATTGAGCACGCCCTTGTAACGCAACAGCTGCGTGCCATGGGTTTCCAACAAGCCGTTCATGAAGTCGCTGAGGCGGTCGATATCCAGCGCCTTGTCGGTGCGCAACACCAAGGTGGCGATACGGTCCGGGGTGGCGGGTTTGAGCACTGGACGCAGGGTGGGTTTGAAGTTGACGCCCAGGTCTGGGTTGAGGTTGAAGCCGCGTACATCGAGCAGTGCACCCAGGTCGATGCAGCCTTGTTCGACCACATGCAGGGCTGCCCGCCCATTGATGCGGGCCAGGCGCTCGCGCAGGGCTTGCACGGTGGCCGGCTCCACCAGGTCGGTCTTGCTCAGCAACAGGCGATCGGCAAAGCCCACCTGGGCCTGGGCGATGGTCTGGGTCAGATGGACGTCGGCATGGGCGGCGTCGACCAGGGTGATGATGCCGTCCAGGATGTACCGCTCGCGCAGCTCTTCGTCGATGAAGAACGTTTGTGCCACTGGCGCAGGGTCGGCCAACCCTGTGCACTCGATCACCAGCCGATCAAAGGCGATTTCGCCGGCGTCGAGCCGCTCCAGCAGCAGGAACAGAGCACGGGTAAGGTCGCCATGAATGCTGCAGCACACACAGCCGTTGGCCAGGGTCATGACCTGCACCGGCTCGTCGCCGAGCAACTGGCTGTCGATGCCTGCTTCGCTGAACTCGTTTTCGATCACGGCCAGCCGCAGGCCATGCTCGGCCTTGAGCATGTGCTTGAGCAGCGTGGTTTTGCCGGCACCGAGAAAGCCGGTCAGTACGGTTACGGGAATCGGGGTCTGCACGCAGAACATCTCCTGTTCGGAAAAAACACAGGCCCCACCGCGACAGGCCTGCGTTGACCGCCAGTGGCTGCCCCCAAGGGGAGCAGGCTGGTCGATGAACGCAGGCTGCCGACAGTGAGGCCGGTACAGCTCAACGCTTGTGGCTTAACAGCATTTGGGCCCGGACTTGCCACCATAACGCGCTTCCTGGCGCTCTCGGAAGAACGCTTCGTACGTCATGACCGGTTTGTCCGGATGCGTTTTGTTCATGTGTTCGACGTAATTGTCGTAATCAGGCATGCCCACCATAAGGCGTGCAGCCTGCCCCAGGTATTTGCCCAGCCGACCCAGGTCATTGAACATCGCAGCAGTCCTCTCAAGCGTCAGGCAGTGCCTGGAACGGGGTTTCCTTGTCGGTCCGCTCTTTGCGACCCCAGGCGGCGTAACCCACCTTGATCGCGAAGAACAGAATGCTGAACACCACCAGCAGGAACAGGATGGTCAGCCCGGCGTTGGTATAAGCGTTGTAGATCACGTGCTGCATCTGCCCGATGTCCTTGGCCGGTGCCAGTACCTGCCCAGCGTCCAGCGCGGTGCTGTATTTCTTGGCCAAGGCCAGGAAACCCACGGCTGGGTTGGGATCGAACAGCTTGATCAGGCCGGCCGCCGTGGTGCAGATCAGCAACCAGGTGGCTGGCAGCAGGGTGACCCAGATGTAGCGCTGGCGCTTCATCTTGATCAGCACCACGGTGCCCAGCATCAATGCGATACCGGCCAGCATCTGGTTGGAAATGCCGAACAGCGGCCACAGGGTGTTGATACCCCCGAGTGGGTCGATCACGCCTTGATAGAGCAAGTAGCCCCACATGGCCACGCAACCGGCAGTAGCCAGCAGGTTCGCGCCCCACGACTCGGTGCGCTTGAGCGCCGGCACGAAACTGCCCAGCAAATCCTGCAACATGAAGCGCCCGGCACGAGTACCGGCGTCCACGGCGGTGAGGATGAACAAGGCCTCGAACAAAATGGCGAAGTGGTACCAGAACGCCATGGTGTTCTCGCCTGGCAACACTTGGTGAAGAATCTGCGCGATACCCACGGCCAATGTCGGCGCACCGCCGGCGCGGGCCAGAATGGTGTGCTCGCCAATGTCACGGGCAACCGCCTCAAGCTGCTCAGGCGTAATCAAGAAGCCCCAGCTGCTGACCGTCTGCGCCACCGAAACCGTGTCTGCACCTACCACGGCAGCCGGGCTGTTCATGGCGAAATACACGCCCGGCTCGATCACCGAAGCCGCGACCATGGCCATGATCGCCACGAACGATTCCATCAGCATGCCACCGTAGCCGATGTAGCGGGCGTTGGTTTCGTTATCCAGCAGCTTGGGCGTGGTGCCCGACGAGATCAGGGCATGGAACCCCGATACCGCGCCACAAGCGATGGTGATGAACAGGAACGGGAACAGCGTGCCCTTCCAGACCGGGCCGGTGCCATCGGTGAACTGGGTCAACGCTGGCATCTTGAGCTCAGGGGCGATGATCAGGATGCCGATGGCAAGGCCCACGATGGTGCCGATCTTGAGGAAGGTCGACAGGTAGTCACGCGGGGCCAACACCAGCCAGACCGGCAGCACGGCGGCGACGAAGCCGTAGCCCACCAGCATCCAGGTGATCTGTACACCGGTAAAGGTGAAAGCTGGGCCCCAGACCGGATCCGCAGCAATCTGGCCGCCCAGCCAGATGGAAGCAAGCAGCAGCACTACGCCGATGATGGAAATCTCACCAATGCGGCCGGGGCGGATATAGCGCATGTAGACACCCATGAACATGGCGATCGGGATGGTCGCCATCACCGTGAACATGCCCCAGGGGCTCTCGGCCAAGGCCTTGACCACGATCAGCGCCAGCACCGCGAGGATGATGATCATGATCAGGAAACAGCCGAACAGGGCGATGGTGCCCGGTATGCGGCCCATCTCTTCACGCACCATGTCGCCCAGTGAACGGCCGTTGCGGCGGGGGGACAGGAACAGGACCATGAAGTCCTGGACGGCACCTGCCAGTACCACACCGGCAATCAGCCACAGGGTGCCGGGCAGGTAGCCCATCTGCGCCGCCAGTACTGGCCCGACCAAGGGACCTGCGCCGGCGATGGCCGCGAAGTGGTGGCCGAAGAGGATGTGCTTGTTGGTTGGAACATAGTCCAGACCGTCATTGTTGAGCACCGCAGGGGTGGCGCGGCGTGGATCGAGTTGCATCACCTTGGTGGCGATGAACAGGCTGTAATAGCGGTAGGCGACCAGGTAAATGGCCACTGCCGCGACCACGATCCACAAGGCATTGATCGCTTCGCCACGGCGCAGGGCGACGACACCCAGCGCGCAGGCTCCCAGGACTGCCAGCACCAGCCACGGGAGGTGGCGTAGCAGGCTGTTGTTATTGTTCATAGTTGGCTTCCAGCTGAGAGGTTGGAATGGTCAGCACACTGAGTCTAGGGCCTGCTGGTCGCCTTTACCATCTCCAATTGCATGCCGATCTACAGCGCAACTTCACGTGGTAGAGCGGTACTGCACCACCGACTACCTGGTAGTTCTGCCAGTTGTCGAGCCAGGGCCGATTGGCCGACCTTGGTACTTCCAACTCTAGCGAGGAAGTCGCCATGAACTCACTTCATCTCATCATCGCAGCCAGCCTTGCGGCGGGCAGTGTGCACGTCAATGCCGCACCTGTGGAGCCGATGCATGGCGCAGTGGAGATGCCTGTTTCCAGGCAGTACTACTGTTATCAACAGGGTGACTACAACTGGCCAGTCGACGGTTCCAACATCAAGAGCCCTGGGTGCAAGGCTGCTTACCAACATGTCTATAAAAAGTTTGGCAACAATGCGCAACAGGCTGTTTACCAGTTCAATCAATGGCATGAGGTGTCGAAGAACGTCGTTGATTTCCGCAATAAGGAGGCTGTCAAAAAAGCCATTCCAGATGGTCAGCTGTGCTCGGCAGGCAATAGCCTGACGGACACGGAAACGAAGGCTGCGCAGGTCAATGACAAGAGCGGCCTGGACGTCCCTGCCGATTGGCACGTCCAGGACTGGAAAAAAGATGACGACAACAAAGCCCACATGCGCTACAAAATCATGGCGCCGCACAACCCTAGCTACTGGGAAATCTATGTGTCCAAGCCGGACTACAACCCCACCCAGCAGCCTTTGAAATGGGATGACTTGGAGCTAGTACAGGAAATCGGAGATGTCCAGCCTGTCAATGGTTATTACGAGTTCGATGTCGATCTCAAAGAGCACACTGGCCGACGTGTGGTCTACACTCGTTGGCAACGCGATGACGCTGCAGGTGAGGGTTTCTACAACTGCAGCGACGTGAATATCGTCAAGTAGCGTAAGGACGAGTGCGGGATCATGGCTGGTCTATAGTCTGAACATCAGATGAGGACTCGCCATGACCCCGCCACCTTCCGAACGCCGCCGCTTCCAACGCATCGATTTCGACGCACCTGCCGAACTTCGCCAAGGCGAACAGCGCTGGCCTGCCAGACTCATCGATCTCTCCCTCAAAGGCCTGTTGGTCGAGCGCCCGACCGACTGGACCCCGGACCCTACCCAGAACTACGAGGCCGTTATTCAGCTCGACGCCGATACCTGGGTGAAAATGCAGGTCGAACTGCGCCATGAAGAACCCACGCGGCTGGGCTTCGTGTGCCTGTACATCGACATCGACTCCATGAGCCACCTGCACCGTCTTGTGGAACTGAACATTGCCGACAGCACCGAAATGATGCGTGAGCTGCGCGAATTGATCGAATAACAGGATCTATTAGCTGGCTATCTTCTTGACCGTTAGTGCTTTCCTGTCCATCTAGACAGCTTCCTGCCTAGTGCAGGCATCGTTGTATACACCCTTTTCTCATAAGCGCTTCGGGTTGGTATGCCTCCTGCAACAAGGATGCATACGCCCTGAGGCTTTACCCTGCGGCGCTTGGATCAAAATATTGTATACAATTTGTGTAGTACCTGTAGGCAATAACTGACTACAGTAGCTCCACAACAATAAACAGAGAGCCTGCGCCATGACTACGTCCACAAGCACGTCTCCCGCCCAGCGACCAGAGGACGAAAACCTCGGCCTGGGTGCCAACCTGGCCTATGGCCTGCAGCATGTGTTGACCATGTATGGGGGAATTGTCGCCGTACCCTTGATTCTGGGGCAGGCCGCAGGCCTCAATGGCGCAGAAATCGGCATGCTTATCGCCGCTTCGCTGTTTGCAGGTGGCTTGGCGACCTTGCTTCAGACCCTGGGTCTGCCATTTTTCGGCTGCCAGCTCCCTTTGGTACAGGGGGTGTCGTTTGCCGGTGTCGCCACCATGGGCGCCATTCTCAGCAGTGAAAGTGGGGGCGGGCTGCCGGGAGTGCTCGGCGCGGTAATGGCCGCCTCGCTGATAGGGCTGCTGATCACCCCGGTATTCTCGCGCATCACCAAGTTCTTCCCACCGCTGGTAACCGGCATCGTGATCACCACCATCGGCCTGACGCTGATGCCGGTAGCCGCGCGTTGGGTAATGGGTGGCAACAGCGCCTCACCTGATTTCGGCAGCATGGCCAACATCGGCTTGGCGGCGCTTACCTTTGCCATCGTGCTGCTGCTGAGCAAACTGGGTAGCGCGACCATATCCCGGTTGTCCATCCTGCTGGCGATGGTGGTCGGTACGCTGATCGCCTGGGCACTGGGCATGACCAACTTCAGCAAGGTTACCGAAGGCCCTGTTTTCGCCTTCCCCACGCCCTTTCACTTCGGCATGCCGGAGTTCCACATCGCGGCCATCCTGTCGATGTGCATCGTCATCATGGTGACGCTGGTCGAAACCTCGGCCGACATCCTGGCCGTGGGTGAGATCATCGGTACCAAGGTCGACTCCAAGCGCCTGGGCAATGGCCTGCGCGCCGACATGGCCTCAAGCATACTGGCACCGGTGTTCGGCTCGTTCACGCAAAGTGCGTTCGCCCAAAACGTCGGCCTGGTGGCGGTTACTGGCGTGCGCAGCCGCTACGTGGTGGCCACCGGCGGTCTGATCCTGGTTGTACTGGGCTTGCTGCCAATCATGGGGCGCATCATCGCCGCAGTGCCTACCCCCGTGCTGGGCGGCGCGGGCATCGTGTTGTTCGGCACGGTGGCAGCCAGCGGCATCCGCACCTTGTCCAAGGTCAGCTACCAGAACAATGTCAACCTGATCATCGTTGCCGCTTCCCTGGGCTTTGGCATGATTCCGATCGCCGCACCGGCCTTCTATCACCAGTTCCCCACCTGGTTCGAAACCATCTTCCACTCAGGCATCAGTTCGGCGGCGATCATGGCCATCCTGCTGAACCTGATCTTCAACCATTTCACGGCAGGCAATTCGGACCAGCAGTCGGTGTTCGCTGCCGGCTACGAACGCACCATTCGCTATTCGGATATCTCCGCACTGCGCGACGGTGACTATTTCAAGGATGGCAGGCTGTTCGATGCCGAAGGCCACGAGGTGCCCATGAGGGGCCAGGACGAGCATGGCAGTGAGCCGGTCAAGCGCGCAGCAGTCGCCGAGCACTGACCTATCACGTGGGTGTTGTACCGGGCCGATGCGCATCGTCGGCCCTTTTTTTCGTCTGTGAACTATTCGAACAAGGCATCCAGCGCCTGCTCAAGGCGCGTCACAGCGATGACCTGCAACCCTGCAGGCGCCTCCTTGGGTGCATTGCCCTTGGGCACGATGGCACGCTTGAAGCCGTGCTTGGCAGCCTCCTTGAGCCGCTCCTGGCCACTGGGTACAGGCCGCACCTCACCCGACAGGCCGATTTCCCCGAACACCAGCAGGCCATGGGCCAGCGGCCGATTGCGCAGGCTGGACATGACCGCAGCGAGTAACGCCAGGTCCGAAGCCGTTTCCAACACTTTCACACCGCCCACCACGTTCAGGAACACATCCTGATCGTGGGTCGGGATGCCCCCGTGCCGGTGCAGAACGGCCAGCAGCATGGCCAGACGGTTCTGATCCAGGCCCAGGGTGACGCGGCGCGGGTTGGCCAGGTGGCTGTCATCGACCAGGGCCTGGACCTCGACCAGCATCGGCCGGGTACCTTCCCAAGTGGCCATCACGACGCTGCCAGGGACTTCTTCCTGGGTGCGATTGAGAAAGATCGCCGAGGGGTTGGAGACCTCTTTCAAACCCCGGTCGGTCATGCCGAACACGCCCAGCTCGTTTACCGCGCCGAAGCGGTTCTTCACCGCTCGCAGCAGCCGCAGGCGACCGTCGGATTCGCCCTCGAAATACAACACGGTATCGACCATGTGCTCCAGCACCCGCGGGCCTGCCAGCGAGCCCTCCTTGGTCACGTGGCCCACCAGGAAGATCGCTGTGCCACTTTGCTTGGCATAACGCACCAGCAGCGCCGTACTTTCACGCACCTGCGCCACCCCGCCCGGGGCGGATTGCAACTGTTCGGTGAAAATGGTCTGGATGGAGTCGATCACCATTACCCGTGGCTTTTCCTGACGGGCGGTGGCGATGATGGTTTCGATGCAGGTTTCGGTCATGACCTTGAGCTGGTCCTGGGGAAGGCCCAGACGCCGGGAGCGCATAGCCACCTGCTGCTGGGATTCCTCGCCAGTGACGTACAACGCCGGCATGCCGACGGCGATATTGCACAGGGTCTGCAGCAGAATCGTCGATTTGCCGATCCCAGGGTCGCCACCGATCAAGACCACGGAGCCATCGACCAGGCCACCGCCCAGCACACGGTCGAGCTCGGTGCTGCTGGTGGTGAAGCGCGGTATCTCCTCGACGCTGACCTCAGCCAGGGTCTTGATCTGCGCCTGCTGCCCCGTCCAGCCGGCGCGGCCCGTGCTGGGGGCTGCGGCGCCGCCGCTCTCGATCATGGTTTCGACCAGCGTGTTCCAGGCGCCACACTCGCCACACTGGCCAGCCCATTTCGGAAAAGTCGCGCCGCACTCGGTGCAGCCATACAAGCGCTTGGCCTTGGCCATGGGTGAGTGCCTCCGGGCAAAACCTGCATGATACCCGAGCCTGACCGTGTCCCGAATGCCTTGGGATGCGACAAAACTATTCGGTGCGACAGAAGTCACTACCCCTGAATGCAGCGCATGAAGCGTTTAAGTGGCTTACACTGCGTTTACCTCACCATTTGTTACAAAGGAATCGAAACATGGGCATGATCAGTGAGTTCAAGGCCTTCGCGGTCAAAGGCAATGTCGTCGACATGGCGGTAGGTATCATCATCGGCGCGGCCTTCGGCAAGATCGTCTCGTCCTTCGTCGGCGACGTGGTCATGCCACCACTGGGCCTGCTGATCGGCGGCGTTGACTTCAGCGACCTGGCCATCACCTTGAAGGCGGCGCAAGGCGACGTCCCGGCCGTGGTGCTGGCCTATGGCAAGTTCATCCAGACCGTGATCGATTTCGTGATCATCGCCTTTGCGATCTTCATGGGCGTCAAAGCCATCAATCGGCTCAAGCGCGAAGAGGCCGTGGCGCCAAGCGTGCCGCCGGCGCCGTCGCCCGAGCAGACCCTGCTCACCGAGATCCGCGACCTGCTCAAGGCTCAGAACCGGCCCTGAAGCTCACCGTTACAGGCTGCAGGAAGCGGCGAACCTCCATGCACCGCTTCACCCCTGTAGCCTGTAGCGGCACGTCGGCTACCAGTACGTCTCGACGGCCACCTGGCCCGGCCGTTTGCTAAGGCTCAACTGCAGGTCGCGGGCCTTGAGCACCTTGCGCGTTTCATCGATCATCTCAGGGTTGCCGCACAGCATGATTCGCGAGTGCTCGGGTGACAGCTCAAGCCCCGCGGCTTTTTCCAGCTCGCCGTTTTCGATCAATGTGGTGATGCGCTGATTCAGGGCGCCTGGATGTCGCTCACGCGTCACGACCGGGATGAACTGCAACTTGCCGGCATGCTCGGCCAGGTACTCACGCTGTTCCAAGCCAGCGATTTCATTCAGATAGGCCAACTCCCTGGCCTCTCGCACCGAATACACCAGTTTGATGTTGTCGAAGCGTTCCCAGGCTTCGAAGTCCTGCAGAATCGACATGAAAGGCGCAATGCCTGTACCCGTGGCCAGCAACCACAGGTCGCGTCCGTCGACAAAGCGGTCAAGGGTGAGAAAGCCGAAGGCCTGACGCTCCACCAATAGCGTATCGCCCTCACCCAGTCGGCTAAGCTCACTGGTGAACTCACCGCCCGGCACTACGATTGAAAAGAAATCCAGGTATTCATCGTGGGGTGCGCTGACCATGGAATAGGCGCGCCAAACCACACTGCCATCCGCCTTGGCCACGCCCAGGCGTGCAAATTGACCGGAGCGAAAGCGAAAACCCGCATCCCGGGTAACCCGCAGGCTGAAGAGGTTCGGCGTGAGCGGCTGAACATCGAGCAAGGTCTGGCGGGTGAATTTTTCGTCGCTGGCGGTCATGTCGGGCTCCATGTCTTGGGTCCCTACAGTGTCGCGCAAAGCGCCCGGGATAAAAACCACTGGGTTTTTGCGGCTTCGAAAGCTGTACAAAGGTAATCAGAAATACAGCACAGTTATAGCGAAAAAGATGAACACAGTTATCTGGATCTATCTACACTGGTCACGTACCCATATGGACTGGGCCGCGTCGCCCTTGGAGATTGCCATGTTTCACTGGAACCCCGAGCACCTGCACGCCCTGGTGAGCGAGCGTAGTCCTCGGAAGCAGTTCGACATCGCGGTGCATCTCGCTCAGGACATGGATTTCGAATTTTTGGGCCTCAAGCTTCGCATCCAGATCGCCACCCAGACACCTCGCCATTACTTGTACAGCAATTATCCCAAGGCCTGGATCGAACGCTACCAGCACGAAGAGTTCTACAAGCAGGACGCCGCAGCTGCGCTCAGCCACAACTCGACCAATCCTGTGGTATGGAGCGACGAGGTCTACCGCGAGGCACCGCATTTTCGCGAAGCGGCCTGCGAGCATGGCCTGCGTCATGGCTGGACCCAGTCCTTGCATGATCTGCAGCACAACGAAAGCCAAATGAGTGTGTCCCGGCCGCTACGCAAGGTCGAGACCGCCGAGCTGTTCGAAAAAGCCGGTGCCATCCAGTGGTTGTGCCATACCGTACATGCGGTGCTGAGCGCCCATCACCTCGATGCACTGTGCCCATCCCAACCCAAGATGAGCGAACGGGAACTGGAAGTGCTGAAGTGGTCTGCGGCCGGCAAGACGGCTGCCGATGTCGCCTGCATCCTGTCTCTGTCGCAGAGTACGGTGAACTTTCATATTCGCAGCGTGATCACCAAGACCAATGCCGCCAACAAGGCAGGCGCCGTCGCCATTGCCGCGTTGCGCGGCTGGATCTGACGCCAGGGCCTGCGAGCCCAGCCAAAGCCCTGTAGAATCGCTCGACCAGGCCTGCAGCGAACGGTTGCGGGCAGCTTTGTACCCGAGCCAGATTGCCATGCCCCTGTTGACCACGCCCTTCGCCGAACTCGATCTGATCCGCCAGCCAGACCAGGCCAACGACCCCTTGCAGGCCTTTGACGCCGCCGATGAGTACCTGCTTGAACAATTGCATGCCCAGGCATTGCCAGGCGGCAGCCGTGTGCTGGTGCTCAACGACAGTTTCGGAGCGCTGGCGGTGAGCCTTGCCGGGCACATGCAGGTGACCAGCAGCGGCGACTCCTACCTTGCCCAACTCGCGCTAGGCAAGAACCTGGCACGTAACGGCCTGCCTGCGGACAGCGTTTCGTTCGTGCCTGCCTGCCACACCTGGCAAGGCCCCTTCGATCGGGTAGTGATCAGAGTGCCCAAGACGCTTGCCTTGCTCGAAGAGCAACTCATTCGGCTGCAAGGGCACCTGGCCCCAGAAGCGCTGGTGATCGCCGGGGCCATGATCAAGCACCTTCCCCATGCCGCCGGCGACCTGCTGGAGAAGTATGTCGGGCCTATGCAAGCCTCGCTGGCACGTAAAAAAGCCCGGCTGCTGACCGCCGCGGTGGAGGCGCGTCCCGCCTTCACCTCGCCCTACCCCAGCCGCTATCGCCTGGAATCGCCACCGCTGGAACTGCTCAACCATGCCAATGTCTTCTGCCGTGAAGGCCTGGACATTGGTACGCGGGCGTTTCTTCCGCATTTGCCGGACAACCTGGGCAATGCCCGGGTCGCAGACCTGGGTTGCGGCAACGGCGTGCTGGCCATTGCCAGCGCCCTGAAAAATCCAGACGCCCAGTACACCCTGGTGGACGAGTCTTACATGGCCGTACAGTCGGCACGGGAAAACTGGCAGCGTGCGCTGGGCGATCGGCCAGCCGATTTTCTGGCCGCAGACGGCTTGGCCGGCATCGAAAAACAGTCACTGGACGTAGTGCTGTGCAACCCGCCCTTCCACCAGCAGCAAGTGGTGGGTGATGTGCTGGCCTGGCGCATGTTCCAGCAGGCCCGCGAGGCGCTGGTGGTCGGTGGCGCCTTGTATATCGTGGGCAACCGCCACCTGGGCTATCACAGCAAGCTTGCCCGCCTGTTCCGAGGCGTGGAGCAGGTGGCGGCAACGCCCAAGTTCGTGGTGCTCAAGGCACGCAAGTAACTGTCCACAGGTGGCGCACCGCACGGCGTCAGGGTCAGCAGACGCGTATAGCGCGCTACCTGTCGATGCCAGGGCTCAGTGGGTAGTCAACCCGGCTGCGCTCATGAACAGGCGCATCAACCAGGCCGCCACACCCAGCGCGGCCACACTCAACGCCCAGATCAACACCAACCAGCCCAGGCGCTGCCACAGCGGTTTCTTGCCTGCCACGTCCTGCTCATGGGTCATGGTGCAGCCTCCTAGTGATAGCCCTGGTCATGGGTGACCTTGCCGCGGAACACGTAGTAGCTCCAGAAGGTGTAACCCAGGATCAGCGGAAGAATGAACAGCGTTCCCACCAACATGAAGCCCTGGCTTTGCGGCGGCGCGGCAGCCTCCCAGATCGAGATCGATGGCGGGATGATATTGGGCCACAGGCTGATGCCCAAGCCGCTGTAACCCAGGAAGATCAGCCCCAGCGTCAGCAAAAACGGCATGTAGTTCGCGCTACGGGCTACTGCCTTGAACAGGTTGTAGAAGGTCAACAGCACCAGGATCGGCACCGGCATGAACCACACCAGGTTGGGCATGCTGAACCAGCGATCGGCAATCTGCGGATAGGCGATTGGCGTCCACAGGCTGACCACACCCATTACAGCCAGCAGCACAAGCGCCAGCGGCCGTCCAAGCTTGTGCATCTGTTCCTGAAGCGGCCCCTCGGTCTTCATGATCAGCCAGGTACACCCTAGCAGCGCGTAGGCCACGATCAGCCCCAAGCCGCAGAACAGGCTGAAGGGTGTCAGCCAGTCCAGCGAGCCACCGGCGTAATGCCGATCCACGACCTTGAAGCCTTCGATGAAGGCGCCCAGCGCCACGCCCTGGAAGAACGTTGCCACCAGAGAGCCCCAGATGAACGCCTTGTCCCACAGATGGCGACCAGCGTCGGTGGCCTTGAAGCGGAACTCGAAGGCCACGCCCCGGAAGATCAGACCGATCAGCATCAGAATCAGTGGCAGATAGAGCGCCTCGAGCACGACGGCATACGCCATCGGGAACGCGCCGAACAGCCCCGCGCCACCCAGCACGAGCCAGGTCTCGTTGCCGTCCCAGACCGGTGCGACCGTGTTCATCATCACGTCGCGGTCGCGCTCGTGTTTGACGAAGGGGAAGAGCATGCCAATGCCCAGGTCGAAGCCGTCCATCACCACGTACATCATGACGCCGAAGATGATGATGCCGGCCCAGATCAGTGGAAGATCGATACCCATGGCTCAGTTCCCCTTGCTCAGGTCTGCAGTGGTGGCATCGCTGCCTTCGTCGGCGGCGGACAATGGCCGCGCCGGCGTGCGTTTGCGGCCAGGACCGCCCGGACGCTGCTGATCGCCTTCACCGGTATGCGGGCCCTTGCGCACCAGGCGCATCATGTAGGCGAACCCTGTGCCGAACAGGGCGAAGTACACCACCACGAACGCCACCAGGGTGAACCCCAGTTGGGCATAGCTGTGGTTGGAGACGCCGTCGGCCGTGCGCATCAGCCCGTAGACCACCCAGGGCTGGCGGCCGATTTCGGTGGTGAACCAGCCGGCGAGGATTGCCAGCAATCCTGAAGGCCCCATCCAGGTCACGAAATGCAGGAACGGCCGCGAGGTGTACAGCTTGCCGCCTTTGCGCAATACAAGGCTCCACACGCCAGCGGCGATCATCAACATGCCCAGCGCCACCATGATGCGGAAGGACCAGAAGATGATGGTGGAGTTGGGCCGGTCTTCAGGCGGGAACTCCTTCAATGCCGGCACCTGCTTGTCCAGGCTGTGGGTGAGAATGAGGCTCCCGAGCACTGGGATCTCGATCTTGAACCGTGTCGTTTCAGCTTGCATGTCCGGGATGCCAAAGAGGATCAACGGGGTAGGCTCGCCAGGAGGGTTCTCCCAATGCCCTTCGATGGCAGCGATTTTCGCCGGTTGATGCTTGAGGGTATTGAGCCCGTGGAAGTCGCCGATCACTGCCTGGATGGGCGCGACGATCAGCGCCATCCACATGGCCATGGAAAGCATCTTGCGCACCGAGGGGTTGTCGCGTCCACGCAGCAGGTGCCAGGCAGCCGATGCCCCCACGAAGAAGGCGGTGGCGACGAATGCCGCCGTGGCCATGTGCATCAGGCGGAACGGGAACGAAGGGTTGAAGATGACCGCGAACCAGTCGACCGGAATCACGCGACCATCGATGATTTCGTGACCTTGCGGGGTATGCATCCAGCTGTTCGAGGCCAGAATCCAGAAAGTGGAAATCAGCGTTCCGAGCGCCACCATGCAGGTGGCGAAGAAATGCAGGCCACGGCCTACGCGGTTCCAGCCAAAGAGCATCACCCCCAGGAAACCTGCCTCGAGGAAGAAGGCGGTCAGCACCTCGTAGGTCAACAGGGGCCCGGTGACCGAACCTGCGAACTCGGAAAAACGGCTCCAGTTGGTGCCGAACTGATAGGCCATGACCAGGCCCGAGACCACGCCCATGCCGAAGTTGACTGCGAAGATTTTCGACCAGAAGTGGTACAGGTCCCGATAGACCTGCCTGTCTGTCTTGAGCCACAACCCTTCGAGCACCGCCAGGTAACTGGCCAGGCCGATAGTGATGGCAGGGAACAGGATATGGAAGGATACGGTAAACGCGAACTGGATCCGGGCAAGATCCAGTGCCTCCAGACCGAACATAGGTGCTACCTCATCAGATAATCCGGCGGTCGGGCACTCGGCCCTGTCGCCCACTGCCCCCACATAGTCGAGTACGGCGTGTTGGAATTGTTCTGTTCGATGTGCAGGGATTGCGGCCAAAGGCCGAAATCGTCGGGGATCGTTGCAAACGCAACGATTGATCCAGGTCAACGATATGAATCAAGCATAGCCCCGAATAGCCCGGTGCGAGGTGTGGTTGTTTGCCGCGTGACCGGTTGCCCCACCCCCTGTTCAGCGGCACCGAAACGGTGTCGGACACGGTAAACAGCAACTATTTGTTACATGCAGATGATAGGCTGCGGAGCTTCCCCTGCATCGAGGTCACAGGTGTCCGATGTCCGAGACTGAACCGCCGCTGTTGCGTCACCATCGCCCTTTTCTGGCGTTCTGGCTGGCACGGGTCTTCACCGCCAGCGGATTCCAGATGTTGACCGTGGCGATTGGCTGGCACCTGTATCAGCTGACCGGCAACGTGCTGGACCTGGGACTTGTCGGACTGGTGGAGTTCGCACCCCGTGTGCTGTTCATGCTGCACACCGGCCATGTGGCAGACCGCTATGACCGGCGCAAGGTTGCCGCCCTGTGCCAATGCCTGCAAGGGCTGATCGCACTGGCCCTGGCGCTGGGCAGCGCCACGGATCAGGTCAGCCGCGAACTGATTTTCGTGCTGGCGTTTCTGCTCGGCGCCACCCGTTCGTTCGAGATGCCGGCGACCCAGGCGCTGCTGCCCAACGTCGTGCCCGCGGGCCTGTTTCCACGGGCGGTCGCCGCGTCGGCCTCTGCGACCCAGTCGGCTACCATTGTGGCGCCCGCCGTGGGCGGCTTCCTGTACGCATTCGGCAGCGGCTGGGTCTACGGCCCGACCGTGGCGTTGTATGCCATAGCCTGTGTGCTGACCCTGAGCCTGCAGGCGCGAGGACAAGTCGTTCAACGGGGCCGTGCCACCGTCGAGTCGCTGCTGGCCGGCATTCGCTTCATTCGCAGCCGGCCGGATATCCTGGGCGCCATCTCGCTGGACCTGTTCGCCGTGCTGCTGGGCGGAGCCACAGCGCTGCTGCCGGTATTTGCCAAGGACATCCTGCTGACAGGGCCGCTGGGCCTCGGGCTGCTGCGTTCGGCGCCCGCAGTAGGCGCGTTACTGATGTCGGTGTGGTTGGCGCGCTTTCCCTTCGAGCGCAAGGTGGGCCGAACCATGTTCACGGCGGTGGGCATCTTTGGTGTGGCCACTATCGCGTTCGGCCTGTCCACATCCTTCTGGTTTTCCCTGGCGGTCCTTGTGGTACTGGGCGCTGCCGACATGATCAGCATGGTCATTCGAGGCGCTTTCGTGCAGTTGCATACCCCGGACGAAATGCGCGGGCGCGTCAGCGCCGTCAACGGGCTGTTCATCGGTGCCTCCAATCAGCTCGGCGAATTCGAATCGGGGGTCACCGCGCACTGGTTTGGTACGGTGCCAGCCGTCGTCATGGGTGGGGTGGGCACCTTGGTGGTGACGGGAGTGTGGATAAAACTGTTCCCCACGTTGGCCAACCGGGACCGTTTGCACGAAGACTGAAAGGCCGCCCCAGCGGCCCTGTACGCCAGGCGCACCGGGCGCGGCCAGCCTATTCCCAGACGGCCATAGGCCCCTGCCCGGCATGCTGGTATGATGCGCGGCTTTTTTCTGCCCCATAGAAATCACGGCAGCCGGTACGGTCTGTGCTTTGCTGATGGGGTCGACATATTCATGGCGCCGGGGGCGCCTCGGGGAGCGGGCATGCTGGAAAGGCTGTTTCAACTAAAAGCACACAACACCAATGTGCGCACCGAGATACTGGCGGGCGTCACCACCTTCCTGGCCATGGCCTACATTCTCTTCGTCAACCCGAGCATCCTCGGCGAGACGGGCATGGACAAGGGTGCGCTGTTCGTCGCCACCTGCCTGGCGGCGGCCATTGGCTCGACCACCATGGGCCTGATCGCCAACTACCCGATCGCCTTGGCGCCGGGCATGGGCCTGAACGCGTTCTTCACCTACACCGTGGTGCTGCACATGGGGCACACCTGGCAAGTAGCCCTGGGTGCGGTATTCCTGTCGGCGGTGATGTTCTTCCTGCTGTCGATCTTCCGAATCCGGGAATGGATCGTGAACAGCATTCCCCTGCCCCTGCGCTCGGCCATTGCTGCGGGCATCGGGCTGTTCTTAGCGCTGATCGCGCTGCACAATGCGGGCATCGTCGTCGATAACCCTGCAACCCTAGTGGGCATGGGCGACTTGCGTCAGCCGGCACCGATTCTGGCCACACTGGGCTTCTTCCTGATCGTTGGCCTGGAAGCGTTGAAGGTGCGCGGCGCCGTGTTGATCGGCATCCTGGCCGTGACCGTGGCAGCCATTGCCATGGGCGTCACGCCATTCGGGGGCATCGTGTCCATGCCGCCTTCGCTGGCGCCGACCTTCCTGCAACTGGACATCGCCGGCGCGCTGGACGTGGGCCTGGTGAGCGTCATCTTCGCCTTCCTGTTCGTCGACCTGTTCGATAACTCCGGCACCCTGATCGGCGTGGCCAAACGTGCAGGGCTGATGGGCAAGGATGGCCACATGCCGAAGATGGGCCGTGCCCTGATTGCCGACAGCACCGCCGCCATGGCCGGCTCGCTGCTGGGCACCTCGACCACCACCAGCTATATCGAGTCGGCGGCTGGCGTGAGCGCCGGGGGCCGTACGGGCCTTACGGCCATCGTGGTCGCCGTGCTGTTCCTGCTGGCCCTGTTCTTCGCACCGCTGGCTGGCAGCGTACCGGCCTTCGCCACCGCGCCGGCGTTGCTGTTCGTCGCCGTGCTGATGGCTTCGGGCCTGGCGGAAATCAATTGGGACGACGTCACCGAAGCAGCCCCAGTGGTGGTCACCGCGTTGGCCATGCCGCTGACCTATTCGATCGCCAACGGCATTGCCTTCGGCTTCATTGCCTGGACCGCCGTGAAACTCATTTCCGGGCGTCGCCATGACCTGAACGCGGCCCTGGTGATTCTTTCCATCCTGTTCGTCATCAAACTGGGTTGGTTCAACGCATGAGTGCTGCATTCGACCCTAGCGCCTATGACGCGCAACTGCAGGATAAGACCACCCGCCTGCGCGAGCTGCTCGCACCTTTCGGTGCGCCGGAGCCCGCCGTCTTCGACTCGCCGCGCGTGCACTATCGCCTGCGTGCGGAATTCCGCCTCTGGCGCGAGGACGGCCAGCGCCACTATGCGATGTTCGCCCCGGGCGAGAAGCACAAGGCTATCTTGATCGACGACTTCCCGATTGCCAGCCAGCGCATCAACGACCTGATGCCGCGCCTGAAGGCGGCCTGGCAGGCCAGCGAGGCTTTGAGCAATCGCCTGTTCCAGGTGGAATTCCTCACCACCCTGGCGGGTGATGCGATGGTCACGCTGTGCTACCACCGCCCACTGGACGAAGCGTGGGAAGTGGCCGCGCGGCAACTGGCCCAAGATCTGGGCGTGAGCCTAATCGGCCGCTCCAAGGGCAAGCGCCTGGTCATCGGCCGTGACTATGCGGTTGAAAAGCTCGACGTGGCCGGCCGTGTGTTCAGCTATCGCCAGCCTGAAGGCGCATTCACCCAGCCCAACGGCGCCGTGAACCAGAAGATGCTGAGCTGGGCCTTCGAGGCCATGGGCGATCGCGATGACGACCTGCTGGAACTGTACTGCGGCAACGGCAACTTCACCTTGCCGCTGGCCACCCGCGTGCGCCAGGTGCTGGCTACCGAGATCAGCAAGACCTCGGTCAACGCCGCACTGAGCAACCTGGCCGAGAACGCTGTGGATAACGTGCGCCTGGTGCGCTTGTCGGCTGAAGAGCTGACCCAGGCGCTGAACGAAGTGCGCCCTTTCCGCCGCCTCGAAGGCATCGATCTGAAAAGCTACGCATTCGGCACGGTCTTCGTTGATCCGCCGCGCGCCGGCATGGACCCGGACACCTGCGAGCTGACCCGACGTTTCGAGCGGATCCTGTACATTTCGTGCAACCCGGAAACACTCGCGGCGAACATTGCCCAGCTCCACGACACCCACCGGATCGAACGCTGCGCGTTGTTCGATCAATTCCCCTACACCCACCACATGGAAAGCGGTGTGCTGCTGGTGCGGCGCTGAGCCTGGACCCTGTGCAGGCCGGGGACGATGAAATTGAATTCAGGCGCCCCGGCCATCTCCAATGCGCTAGACAGCCGCAGGTGCCCTGACACCTGAGGCTGTGTTGAACTAATATTTGTCTTCTTGTTTCACGCTCTGGAGAGCACTCATGGAATGGCGAAAAGGCCGGCGTAGCGACAATGTGGTCGATGCACGGGGTGCAGGTGGCGGTGGCGGTGGTATGCGCTTTGGCGGTGGCAAAGGACTGGGACTTGGCGCCATCTTGCTGATTGTCGGGATCGGCTGGCTGACGGGCCAGGACCCTTTGCAGATCCTTGGTCAATTGACCGGCCAGATGCAGCAGCAAGCGCCTGCCGTGACCGATGGCAAGGCGCCTCCGGCCAATGACCAGCAGGCGGAATTCGTCGCCTCCGTATTGGGCGACACCGAAGACACCTGGCAAGCATTGTTCGCCCAGTCCGGCAAACAGTACAAGGACCCCAAGCTGGTGCTGTTCAACGGTCAGGTGAATTCTGCGTGCGGCTTTGCCACAGCGGCGGTCGGGCCGTTCTACTGCCCGGCGGATCAGCAGGTGTACCTGGACATGTCGTTCTTCCGTGAAATGGA
Organism: Pseudomonas sp. UBA5568; assembly: GCF_002425525.1. Lineage (NCBI taxonomy): Bacteria > Pseudomonadati > Pseudomonadota > Gammaproteobacteria > Pseudomonadales > Pseudomonadaceae > Pseudomonas > Pseudomonas sp. UBA5568. The sequence continues at coordinate 246,966 of NZ_DIMK01000001.1, forward strand.
AACACGCTTCTCGGCTGCTGGCGACTTCGCCCAGGCGTACGTGATCGCCCATGAAATCGGCCACCATGTGCAGACGCTGCTTGGCGTGTCGGCCAAGGTGGACGCGGCACGGCGTAGCGGCCAGCGCATGGAAGGCAGCAATGGCCTACTGGTGCGCCAGGAACTGCAAGCCGACTGCTTTGCTGGCGTGTGGGCCTACCAGGCACAGAAACGCCTGAACTGGTTGGAACCTGGCGATGTGGAGGAAGCGCTCAATGCCGCCAACGCCATCGGTGACGACCGACTGCAGCAGCAGGGTCAAGGGCGCGTGGTGCCGGACTCGTTCACCCATGGCACCTCGGCCCAACGCGTGCGCTGGTTCAAGGCCGGGTTCGCCGAAGGCGACGTCGACAGCTGCGACACCTTCAGCGCGCGTACTCTCTGAAGGTGCTCAGCGTTGCGCCCTGATTGATTCGTCCATTGCAGCACCTGTGGTCGCTGAAACGCGCCGTATCGCCCCTACGGCTGAAAAAGCGTTTCAGCTTCCTCGCCAACGGCCGATAACTCCAGCACGATTGAGCGGGCAGCCAGAATAACAACGCCTTGCGATCGGAGATCAAGAGAGCGAAAACAACTTCTGGAGTGCGTGCATGAACAGCTGGTTTGCCAATATCAGCGTCAACCTCAAACTCGGCCTGGGCTTCGCCCTGGTGCTGATCCTGACCGGCCTGCTGGCCTTGGTGGGCTGGACGAGCCTGGGCGGTCTCATCGACCGCAGCAACTGGATGAGCGACATCGGCCAGTTGAACAAGGACCTTACCGACCTGCGTATTGCCCGCCTGCAATACATGATCGCCAACGGCGATGATGCCGCGGCTGCCAATACCCTGGCCAAGCTCGATACCTTCAGCAAGCAGCAAGCTTACCTGGAGCACACGTTCAAGAGCCCCGAAAACGTCAAGCTGCTGGGCGAACTGGGCGACATCATCAGTGCCTACAAGGTGTCGCTGTCCAAGATGCGCCAGGGTTACGACGCCAGTCGTGCCGCACGCGCCGCCATGACCCGCGCCGGTAGCCAGGCCGACCAGGCCATGGAGGTCTTGAGCCAGGAAGTCATGGCTCGGCCCGAGGCCGACAGCGTGCGCCTTGCGCAGTACCAACTGATCAGCAAGGCCCGCCAGCAATTGATGCAGGTGCGCATCGATGTGCGCGGCTACATCGCCGACAACACGGCGGACAATGAACAGGCGGCTCTGCGCCAGCTCGATGCGGCGCTCGCGGTGGTCGATAGCCTCAAGCGCGAGCTGTCCGGCCCGAGCGACCGGGTGCAACAGCTCGAGCGCGCAGTCACCGACTACCGTGAAGCTACGCGTCAATTCCGCGATGCCGTGGCCACCATTACCGGTGCTCGCGCCGAGATGACGGTCCAGGGCGCGGACATCGTCAAGCACAGCGATGCGCTGTACAAGATCCAGCTGGAGCGTCGCGATGTCGAAAGCAGCCAGGCGCGCACCTTGCAGACCATCGCTACCCTGCTGGCGTTGCTGGTGGGTATCGTGGCCGCCGTCCTGATCACACGGCAGATCACCCGGCCGTTGCAGGACACCTTGGCGGCGGTCGAGAAAATCGCCAGCGGCGACCTGACCCAACAGTTGCATGTCACCCGCCGCGACGAGTTGGGGGTGCTGCAGCAAGGCATTGCCCGCATGGGCACGACCCTGCGCGAGCTGATCGGCGGCATTCGCGATAGTGTGACCCAGATCGCCAGCGCTGCCGAGGAGCTGTCGGCCGTGACCGAACAGACCAGTGCCGGTGCCAATAGCCAGAAAGTCGAGACCGACCAAGTGGCCACCGCAATGCATGAGATGGCCGCCACGGTTCAGGAGGTGGCACGCAATGCCGAACAGGCTTCGCAGGCGGCGACAGGTGCCGATGGCGAGGCGCGGGCCGGGGATCGGGTGGTAGGCGAGGCGATCAGCCAGATCGAGCGCCTGGCGCAGGACATGCACCGCTCCACCGAGGCCATGACTGCGTTGCAGCAGGAAAGCCAGAAGATCGGCAGCGTCATGGACGTGATCAAATCGGTGGCCGAGCAGACCAACCTGCTGGCCCTCAACGCGGCCATCGAGGCGGCACGTGCAGGCGAAGCCGGACGCGGTTTTGCCGTGGTGGCAGACGAAGTGCGCGGGCTGGCTCAGCGCACGCAGAAGTCGACCGAGGAAATCGAGGAGCTGATCGCCAGCCTGCAGCACGGCACCCAGCAGGTAGCCAATGCCATGCAGGGCAGCCGCGCCTTGACCGACAGCAGTGTCGACCTGGCGCGCAAGGCCGGTGAGTCGCTGGAGAACATCACGGGCACCGTGTCGAGCATCCAGTCGATGAACCAGCAGATTGCCGCCGCAGCCGAGCAGCAGAGCGCGGTTGCCGAAGAGATCAGCCGCAGCATTCTGAATGTGCGTGATGTGTCGGAGCAGACGGCCTCGGCCAGCGACGAGACGGCGGCGTCGAGCGTTGAGCTGGCGCGCCTGGGGGGCGAGTTGCAGATGCTGGTCAGCCGGTTCCGCGTTTGACCTGAGGCAGTGGGTTGGGCGGGGTGGCCCGTAGCAGAGGCCGCACAACGGCCTCTGCTGTTGCCGCAAGCCTCAGCCATTGGCTGAGTGCTCGCACTTCGGCGCGCCAGCAACCGGCGCGCCATCAGCCCTTCACTTCACCACCATCCCTACCCCACGGCCACGCGGGTCGGACGCGGTCTCAAGCGCCTGTCCGTTGACCCGAATGGCCTGGATGTCGCCCATCTCCCAGCCTTGGTCCTCCAGCACGTAACCCATCTTTTTCAGATCAGCAGCCACCTGCCCGGTTAGCGGCGCATAGCTGTCGAAATAGATCGTGTCCTTGGGCAGCAACTGGTGGTGGACCCGCTGCGCAGCCACTGCCTTGTCCAGCGGCATGCCGTAGTCATACAGGTTGTTCATCACCTGGAAGATCGAGGTGAAAATGCGCGACCCACCCGGTGTGCCGATCACCAGCTCCACTTTGCCGTCACGGGTCATGAGGCTGGGGCTCATGGAAGACAGCATGCGCTTGCCCGGCTCGATGGCATTGGCATCGCCACCGATCACGCCGAACGCATTGGCGGCACCCGGCTTGGCGCTGAAGTCGTCCATCTCGTCATTGAGCAGGAACCCGGCACCTTTGACCACCACGCCACTGCCGTAGTCGAGGTTGAGCGTGTAGGTGTTGCTGACCGCATTGCCGGCCTTGTCGACGATGGAAAAATGCGTGGTCTGGTGCGGCTCCAGCCCGGGCTTGACCTGATCGGTAGCGGAAATGGCCTTGGGATTGACCTGAGCCGCACGCTTGGCCAGGTAATCCTTGGCCACCAACTGATCCACGGGCACTTTTGTGAAAGCCGGGTCACCGAGGTAGTCGGCCCGGTCGGCGAAAACGCGTTTTTCAATCTCGGCCAACAGGTGGATGTACTGCGCAGAGTTGTGCGCCACACCCTTGAAATCGGCGGCACGGTCCTCCTTGATGCCCAGCAGCTGGGCCAGGGCAACGCCACCGGAACTTGGCGGGGGCGCGGTGTACACGACATTGCCGCGCCAGCTGACGGCCATGGGCTCACGCCACACGGCCTTGTAGTCCTTGAGGTCCTGCTTGGTGATCAGCCCCTTGTCGGCCTGCATCTGCGCCACCAGCAGGTCGGCGGTCTTGCCCTGGTAGAACTCGCTCACGCCCTTGTCGGCGATGCGCTCGAGGGTCTGGGCCATCTCGGGTTGCTTGAACAGCTCGCCCACCTTCATGCTGCCGAAGTAGTCGTTGAAGTTGGTAGCGGTCTTGAACATGCCTTGGGCATCGTTGCGGTACTGATACTGCTTGTCGGCGACCTTGAAGCCGTTTTTGGCGTAGCCGATGGCCGGTGTCAGCAGCTCGCTCCAGGGCAGCTTGCCGAACTTGCGATGGGCCTCCCACAAGCCCATCACCGTGCCTGGCACGCCTGCAGCACGGGCACCCACCAGGCTCAGGTTCTCGATCACTTCGCCTTTGTCATCCAGGTACATGTTGCGCGTGGCCGCCTTGGGCGCCACTTCACGGTAGTCAAGGAAGTAGGGCTTGCCGTCCACGAACAACGTCATGAAGCCCCCACCGCCAATGTTGCCGGCTTCGGGGTAAGTCACTGCCAGCGTGAATGCGGTGGCTACCGCGGCATCGACCGCGTTGCCGCCTTTTTTCAGGATATCAGCGGCTACCTGGGCGCCATACTGATCAGGCGCGGCGACAGCCCCGCCCTCCAGGGCAACGGCGTACACCGATGAGCTGCCCAACAGCGCGGCTGCCAGAGCCAGGTACTGGAAAGGGACGCTACGCATGACACATTCCTTGGGTGTTGTTCTTGTGGGACCGTCAGTAAGACCCAAGCGTCAGGCCTGTGCAATCTCATCGTCCATGACGCGCCGCCCCTAGGCAGCAGATGTCGCGTTCAGGCAACTGAACAGGCGTAGATGGCCAACTTGCGCTGGATGAAATCCAGGAAGCATTGAATGCGCAGGGCCAGCTGGGTATTGCGGTAGTACACCGCATGGATGGGCTGACGATGGCCGTTGTTGGCCTGGGGCAGCACGACCTGAAGGCGGCCGCTGCGAATGTCTTCGTGGGTCATGAAGTGCGACAGGCTGACGATGCCCTCCCCGGCCAGCGCCAGTTGTCGCAGCGTCTCGCCGCTGGAAGCGACCAGCGTAGGCCGAATGGTCCAGTGTTCGCCCTGGGCATGGCGCAGGGGCCACTGGTTCAGCGTTTCGGGTTGACTGAAGCCAAGCAGGCAGTGATCGGCCAGATCCTCGACCCGCTGGGGGGTGCCGTGACGCGCCAGATAAGCCGGGCTGGCGAGCACCTGCACCGGGCTGCAACCCAGGTTGCGCGCGTGCAGGCTGGAATCGGCCAGCTCACCGATGCGGATGGCCACGTCGGTACTGTGCTCAAGCAGGTCGATGATCAAATCGTCGGTGTTGAGCTCCAGGTCGATGCCGGGGTACTGCTGCCGGAACTCGCCTATCCAGGGCACGATGGCGTGAAGCATGAATGGCGTGGCCGCGTTGACCCGCAGGCGACCGATGGGCGTCTGCCGGTTCATCGCCAGGCGCTCTTCCAGCTCGTCCATCTGCCGCAGCACCTGCCTTGCCTGTTCGAGAAAGAACCGCCCCTCCTCGGTCAGGTCCATGCGCCGGGTGGTGCGGTTGACCAGCGTGGTGCCCAGCTTGGCCTCAAGGCGCGCCAGGGTTCGGCTGACCGCCGAGGGCGTCTGGCCCATTTGCGCGGCCGCTGCAGAGATCGACCCACAGTCGATGACGGCGACGAACACCTGGAGTTCTTCGGATCGGGTTTTCACATCAAGGCCTGCGGGTAGAGTTGCCAGGGTCTAGATAGCCGCTTGCGCAAGGGAAGTCCAGCAGAGCCATCAAGGCAGAGGTCTACCGAGCCCTGCCAAAAACCCGCTCCAGGTGCACTTGATAGGCCGCCAGCGCTGCCGGGACATCCGGGCGCTTCATGACGTCGGTGGCCAGGAAGGTCGGCAAGCCGCTCATGCCCAGGAACTGCTGCGCCTTGTGGAAGGGGAAGTACACCGCATCCACACCTTTGCCCTCGAAGAAGTCGTCAGCCTCGTCGAACGCCTGCTGCGGTGCATTCCACGTGAGCGACAGCATGTACTGTTTGCCTTGAATGAGCCCACCACTGCCGTACTTCTGCGTGTGATCCGAGCGGGTACGACCATCGCTGGCATACAGGCTGCCGTGCCCGGCAGTGAAGACCTCATCGATGTACTTCTTGACGGTCCAGGGCGCGCCCATCCACCAGCCTGGCATCTGGTAGATCACCACGTCAGCCCAGAGGAATTTCTCCACCTCCTCCTGGACGTCATAGCCCCCGTCGATGAAGGTCTGGCGCACGTCGAAACCTGCACGGTCAAGGTGCGCCAGTGCGGCCTCATGCAGGGTGCTATTGAGCTGGCCTGCGGAATGGGCAAACTGTTTGCCGCCGTTGAGTAGCAAGATGTTTTTCATGGGGGCCTCCCGGACCTGATCACTGATTGCAGGCAGGTTAAGGTCAGGCGCAGTTGGGAAACAGCCAATCAACAGCAAAATACATTTGACTCAAGATCACGAATCGACCGGGATTATTGCTTTAATCTTTGGCACTTACGAAGCAGGAGACCCTTATGAACGAGCAATACGCCTTCATTCTCAAAGCCAAGACACGCCCGGAAATGGCAGATGCCTTCGAGCAACTGTTCCGGCCCTATGTCGAGCCCAGCCGGCAAGAACCCGGCTGTGTCGAATACCACATGCTGCGCGATCAGCAGGACCCGAGCCTGTTCGTGTTCTTCGAAGTCTGGGCGAACAAGGCGGCACTGGATGTGCACTCGGCCCTGCCGCACATGGCTGCTTTTTTCGACCGGCGCATGGATTACCTGGAGCGCGACTTCGAGGTCCAACGGGTCGACATGCTCAGCGGCTCATCCGCTACCCGTTGATCAGCAAATGCACGCCCAGCAGCATCAGGCCCACGAAGAAACAGCGGCGGAACACCTGTGCGCTGACGCGTCGACGCAGCCACTGGCCCGCCTGCATGCCAAGCAGGGCGGGCACCACCAGCAGTAAAGAAGCACCCAGCGCCGGGCCGCCGAGTGCGCCCTGCCCGGCAAGGCCCACAGCCAGCGCCAGGGTGGACACCGTAAATGCCAGCCCAAGGGCCTGAATCATCTCGTCACGGCTAAGCCCAAGGCTTTGCAGGTACGGCACTGCCGGCATCACGAACACACCCGTGGCCGCACTGATCACTCCGGTAGCCAGGCCGCAGACAGGGCCGAGCCACCCTTCGCGTTTCCGGGCAATGCGCAAGGCCGGCCCAGCCAGTCCATAAACGGCATAGAGAATCAGTGCGCCTCCCAGTGCATGCGCGGCCCAGGGGCCACTGCTGATGCCCAGCCACGCACTGCCCAGCAAGGTGCCGATAAAGATCATGGCCAGCATCGGGCCCAGCCTGCGTAGCAACGCTCGCAAATGCCCTCCCGCCGCCAATTGCCAGAGATTGGTCACGGTGGATGGGACGATCAGTAACGCAGCAGCCTGCGCGGGCGGCAGAGCCAGGCCCAGCAGCCCCATGGCCACGGTCGGCAGGCCGAGCCCGATCACGCCCTTGACGGCACCTGCCAGAACAAAGGTGGCAAACACCAGCGCAGTCAGCAGTAGGCCAAGGTCTTGGTAAAACGCTGTAAATGTCATCATGTGCCCATCATGGCCAATGCATGACGCGCTGAACATCTGTCATATTCGTGGTCAGCCTCTTGCCTGGACAGAGCCACGTGCATTTTGATCTTGTTGACCTGACCCTATTCCGGCACGCCGTCGAGTGTGGAAACATCACCGCCGGTGCTGGGCGTAGCCACTTGTCGCTGCCAGCAGCCAGCGCCCGGATTCGTGCCATGGAGGCGTCCCTGGGCGTTGCACTCCTGCTGCGCAATCGCCGAGGTGTCAGCCCCACGCCCGCCGGGCAGGCATTGCTGCAACATGCCCGGCTCATCGCCCAGCAGGTCGAGCGCTTGCAATTCGACCTGGGTCAGTACGCGCAGGGGCATTAAGGCCAGGTGCGCTTGCTGTGCAACACCGCGGCCCTGACCCAATACCTGCCCGAACTGCTGGCGGCCTACCTTGCCCAGAACCCAGGCATGAGCGTGGATGTGCAGGAGTACCCGAGCTTGCGCATCGTGCAGGCCATCACCCAGGGCATGGCCGACCTGGGCATCATCTCCAGCGCAGCACCTGGCGAGCATCTACAGACGCAGCCCTTTCGCGACGACCCGTTGGTACTGGTGACGCCAACGGATCACCCGCTCGTCAACCTTCCCTCGCCGCGCTTCGTCGACAGCCTGGCCCATGGTCACGTCGGCCTCGGGCCGGCCAGTGCCCTGGCGCTTTACCTGGAAGAGCAGGCGCTGCGTGCAGGCCAGCGCATGCGCGTCAGGGTTCGTGCCGAGGGCTTCGAAGGCGTGTTGCGCATGGTCGCAGGCGGTGCCGGCGTCGGGGTCGTGCCCTTGGCGGCGGTGCGGCGCTGGCAAGGGGTGTTGCCGCTGCGGGCCATGGCACTGCAGGAACCCTGGGCTAACCGGAAGTTGCTGTTGTGCGCGCGCGACTTTGCGGCCCTGCCAGGCTACGCAGCGGCATTGGTCAGCGTATTCGCCGGGTGTGCCTGAAACTTCTTGTCGCGCAGCCAGGTCAGTGGCAAGAGCGCCGGTGCCTGCGGCTTTACCGGCCACCAAGACTGCAACAGAATGCGCGACAACGCCCCACCAAAAAGGACTTGCCAGTGGCCTCGATCTACCAGCTCAAACCCCGTTTCCAGGCCCTGCTGCGGCCTCTGGTGCAGCGTCTGTACGACAGGGGCGTGACGGCCAACCAGGTCACGCTCACCGCTGCCGTCATCTCCGTTGCGCTAGGGCTGATGCTGGCGGCCCTGCCCCACCTTCACGGGTTGTTCATCCTGGTGCCCATATGGATGCTGCTGCGCATGGCGCTCAACGCCATCGACGGCATGCTGGCACGGGAATTTGGCCAGCAATCCACCCTTGGCGCCTATCTGAACGAGCTGTGCGACGTGATCGCCGATGCCGCCCTGTACCTGCCGTTCGCCCTCTTGGTAGGCGTGTGGCCGCCGCTGGTGGTGATGGTGGTGCTACTGGCGACGATCAGCGAATACGCTGGCGTGATGGGGCCCTTGGCAGGTGCCTCGCGCCGCTATGACGGGCCCATGGGCAAGAGCGACCGCGCCTTCGCCTTTGGTGTACTGGGTACCGGTGTCGCCCTGGATGTGCTTGACGGTACCTGGATCAATGGTTTGCTGCTTGTGGTCCTGGCGCTCTGCCTCTATACCCTCTACAACCGGGTGCGTCGCGGGCTGGCTGAAACCCGCTGAGTCTTCGCCCGTCGCATAAGGATATCGACCATGCGCCAAGCGCAAAGCCTGCATTTTTCCACCCATGACGGTGTCGAGCTGCATTACCGCCACTGGCCCGCCACGCGCAACGAACACCAGCCGCGTCGGGCGGTGGTGATGTTCCACCGTGGCCATGAACACGGCGGGCGAATCGCCCACTTGGCCGATGAGCTGGACATGCCGGGCTATGACTTTTTCGCCTGGGATGCCCGCGGTCATGGCCTGTCGCCCGGCGCACGCGGGGACAGCCCGAGCTTCGCGACCAGCGTGCGCGACGTGCAGACGTTCATCGAGCACATTCAGGCCCGTCACGGGCTGGCCGAACAGGACCTGGTGGTGCTGGCGCAGAGCGTCGGCGCGGTGCTGGTGGCCACCTGGGCGCATGACTATGCACCCAAGGTGCGTTGCCTGGTACTGGCGTCTCCGGCGTTCAAGGTCAAGCTGTACGTCCCCTTGGCACGCCCTGGCCTGAAGCTGCTCAAGGCCGTGCGCGGCAATTTCTTCGTCAACAGCTACGTCAAGCCACAACTGCTGACCCATGACCCGGAACGGGTCATGTCGTACAAGGCAGACCCGCTGATCAGCCGGCCCATTTCGGTGACCATGCTGCTAGGGCTGTACGAAGCCGCCGATCGTGTGGTGGCCGACGCCCAGGCCATCCAGCTACCGACGCAACTGCTGGTCTCCGGTACAGACCTGGTGGTCGAGCGAGCACCCCAGCAGCGCTTCTTCGACCGTCTGGGCAGTGCGCGCAAGGAGATGCACGTGCTGCCGGGGTTCTTCCACGACACCTTGGGCGAGCGTGAGCGAGCACACGCTTTACGGCGTATCGAGCGTTTCGTCGAGCACTGCTTCGCCTGCCCTGCCGAGCGGCCTTCGCTGCTCGATGCGGACAAGACCGGCGCCAGTTGCGCCGAGGCCGAAAGCTTGGCCGCGCCTTTGCCCCGCCACTCGCTGCGCGGGCTTTACTGGCGCGCCACCCGAGCCGGTCTGCGCCTGGGCAGCAAGGTAGCGGACGGCGTGCGGCTAGGCTTCGACACGGGTTTCGATTCGGGCAGCACACTGGACTACGTGTACCGCAACCAGCCTGCAGGCAAAGGCGCGCTGGGCCGCCTGGTCGACCAGAACTACCTCAATGCCATCGGCTGGCGTGGCATTCGCCAGCGCAAGCTGAATGTGGAAGCACTGCTGCGCCTGGCCATGGATCGTCTACGCGAGGCCGGCCGACCCGTGCACATCGTGGATATCGCAGCCGGCCATGGCCGCTACATTCTCGAAGCCCTGCAACAGGTCGATCAACGCCCAGAATCAATCCTGCTGCGCGATTACAGCCCGCTCAACGTGCAACAAGGCACCGCGCTGATCCAGGAAAAGGGCCTGGGGGACATTGCCCGTTTCGTCCAGGGCGATGCCTTCGACCGCCCTAGCCTGGCGACGCTGGAACAGCCTCCGACGCTGGCAGTGGTATCAGGCCTGTACGAACTGTTCGCCAGCAACACCCTGGTGAGCAACTCATTGGCTGGCCTGGCACAGGCAATGGAGGATGGCGGTTACCTGGTCTACACCGGTCAACCGTGGCACCCGCAACTGGAGATGATTGCGCGTGCCTTGACCAGCCACCGGGGTGGCGAGGCCTGGGTGATGCGTCGTCGCAGCCAGGCAGAAATGGACCAGCTGGTGGAGGCGGCAGGCTTTCGCAAGGTGACCCAGCGCATCGACGAGTGGGGGATTTTCAGTGTCAGCCTCGCTCAACGGGTGCGCTGAGTGGACCTTGTGTTGGTCGCTAGCCTGCTGCGCCGGGGCCGGCAACTGGCAGGGCTCTCGGACGGCATGACCCTGCTGGCGCTCGGGTTCGGCCTGGTGCCGCTGCTTGGCGCGGCGCTGTCACCCTGGTCGCTTGTGCCGTGCCTGCTGCTCATCGGCCTGGGCATGCTGCACAAGTACTGGGCCATCCGCGTTGCACTCGATGCCGACCTGTTCGCGCACCTGGCCAACAGCCAGGACCTGGCAGCAGACACCCAGGCACTGGACCGCGCGTTGTTCGATCACGGGCTCAAGCCGCAGCCAGTCGATGCGCGCACCTGGCCGGTCCGCAGCCGGGCTGCGCTTGCTCTGCTGCGTCGCCAGGGCCTGTGCCTGGGCCTGCAACTCACGGTGGCCTTGGCTACCCTGCTGATACTGTCTATCAAAGGATGATGAACGTTCCATGCTCGCCAACCTGACCGCCTACCTGATCACCTCGGCCGCGCGCCTGATTACCGGGGCGCGAGCCCTCTGGCTGGGGTGCACGCCCCTTCCGGTGCAGCGCCTGTACTTTGCCAATCACAGCAGCCACGGCGATTTCGTCCTGCTATGGGCATCGCTGCCCCAGACGCTTCGGCGTCGCACTCGGCCGGTAGCCGGTGCCGACTACTGGGCCAAGCCGGGGATTCGCGATTTTCTCATCCGCAAGGTATTCAATGGCGTGCTGATCCAGCGACATCGCGACGAAGGCCAGGGCCACCCCTTGCAACCGGTACTCGACGCCGTGGCCCAGGGCGATTCGCTGATCTTCTTTCCGGAAGGCACGCGCAACCTCAGCGATGAGCCCTTGTTGCCGTTGCGAAGTGGCCTGTATCACCTGGCGGCGGCCCACCCGCAGGTCGAGCTGGTGCCGGTATGGATCGCCAACCTCAATCGGGTGATGCCCAAGGGACGCGCCTTGCCGTTGCCGTTGCTATGCACCCTGAGTTTCGGCGAACCCTTGCACCTGCAGGCCGACGAAAGCAAGCAAGCCTTTCTGGAGCGGGCTGGCCAAGCCCTGCTCGATCTAGCCCCCAAGGACGTTTGACATGCACGACAATACCCTCGCGCTGTTCGCCGGCATCGGCGCCCTGCTGCTGCTCGCCAGTGTGATCGGCCGTGTGCTGAAGTGGCGCGCAGGCCCCGGGCCCCATGCGGTGATCGACAACCTCAACGCCCGCATCAATGCCTGGTGGGTCATGGTGCTGGTAATCGGCATCGCCTTCGTCTTCGGCAAATACGGCGTGATCGTGCTGTTTTATGGTGTGTCGTTCTATGCCTTGCGCGAGTTCATGACCCTCACGCCCACCCGGCGCAGTGACTACCCCGCCCTGGCGGCGGCGTTCTACATCGCGCTGCCCGTCCAGTACGTGCTCATCGCCATGGACTGGTATGGCCTGTTCAGCATCTTCATTCCGGTCTACCTGTTCCTGTTGCTGCCGATCCTCGCCAGCCTTGGGGGCGACACCACGCGCTTTCTGGAGCGGGCTTCGAAGGTCCAGTGGGGCTTGATGATCGCGGTGTACTGCGTATCGTCGGTGCCGGCGCTGATGACCTTGGAGATCCCCGGCTTCGAGGGGCGCAACCTGTTGCTCATCGCCTGGCTGATCGTGGTGGTGCAGCTCAGCGATGTGCTGCAATACGTGTGCGGCAAGCTGTTCGGCAAGCGCAAGGTGGCGCCCAACTTGTCGCCTTCCAAAACCCTCGAGGGCCTGGTCGGCGGCGTGGCACTGGCCACGCTGATCGGCGCGCTGCTGTGCTGGATCACGCCGTTCAGCTTCTGGCAGGCCGCCTTGATGGCCCTGGCGGTCAATACCATGGGCTTCTTTGGTGGGCTGGTGATGTCGGCGATCAAGCGCGACCGTGGCGTCAAGGACTGGGGGCACATGATCGAAGGCCATGGCGGCATGCTCGATCGCATCGACTCGGTCTGCTTCGCTGCACCGGTGTTTTTCCACTTCGTGCGCTACTGGTGGGCTTGAAACGGCGCCAAGGCCTGGTAGCGCGTTAGCCGGTAGTTTGGGCTGACCCTGCGCGAACAGCGCGGCCAGACACCTGGACGTCGACTTCAGGCAACTGCGCGGGCGCTTCAACGCCTATGGTGACGGGTCATTCAACCAGTCACAGGAGTTGTGCCATGTCCGATTTCATCACCGTGCTGCGTGAAACCTGCCCCACCCCGGTCGTGGACGCGACCAAGTGGAAACGCATCGGCGGCGACCCGCACACCGTGAACCTGAACGCCTACCTGTCGGCCGACGGCAGCAAGATCATGGGCACCTGGATCTGCACCCCGGGCAAGTTCGAAGTCAACTACGACAAGTGGGAATACTGCCACTTCCTCGATGGCTACTGCATCGTCACCCCGGAAGGGGAGGAACCGAAACACCTCAAGGCAGGTGACGTGTTCGTGATCGAGCCAGGGATGAAGGGCACCTGGGAGGTGGTCGAGACGGTGCGCAAATACTTCGTCTTCGCCTGATTGGCAGACGCAGGGGGCGCAATGAGCCGCCCCCTGTACAACGATGACGTGCAGCCTTTGATCATTGTGGCTTGCGGTAGGCCTCGATGATGGCCGAGAAGTCCTTGCCACCCTCCCCGCGCAGGCTCATGGCCTGGTACAGCTGTTGCGCGAGGGCGCCGAGGATCACGGGCTGGCGGGCCTGACGCGCAGCTTCGGTGGCCAGCCCCAGGTCCTTGAGCATCAATTCGGCGCCGAAGCCGCCGGTGTAGCCACGCGAGGACGGCGCCGTCTCGATCACGCCAGGCCAGGGGTTGTAGGTGTCGGAGCTCCAGCAGCGGCCGGTGGAGCTGTTGATGATGCCTGCCAGCACCTGAGTGTCGATACCCAGAGCATTGCCCAGCGCCATGGCTTCGGACACACCGATCATCGAAATGCCCAACAGCAGGTTGTTGCAGATCTTGGCGATCTGCCCCGTCCCCACTTCGCCGCAGTGCACGATATTGCGGCCCATGTGCTCGAGCACCGGCTTGAGCGCTGCGAACAGTTCGTCGCTGGCTCCAACCATGAAGGTCAGCGTACCGGCCGCCGCCCCACCCGTGCCTCCGGAGACAGGCGCATCGCCCATGTCCACGCCCTTGGCGGCCGCCGCCTTGGACACCTCGCGCGCGGTCTGTGGGTCGATGGTGCTGCAATCGACGGTGGGCGTGCCAGCTCGGATCCCGGCCAGTACCCCATCGTCATCGAGGTAGACGCTGCGCACGTGCGCGGCTGCCGGCAACATGGTGATGACCAGGTCGCTTTCGGCTACCGCCTCGCGGGGTGAGGCGCTGACCTGCCCACCCAGGGCGCCGAGTTCTGCCAGTACCTCCTTGTTCAAGTCAAACAGGGCAAGCGCGTGACCGGCCTTGATCAGGTTGCGGGCCATGGGGGCGCCCATGTTGCCCAAGCCAATGAATGCGATACGCATGACGTGCTCCTTAGCGCAGGCTGATGGTGGTGTTCACGCCGTCGTTGATACTGTCGTCATCGAACCAGCGGGCGGTAACCGTCTTGGTCTGAGTGTAGAACTGCACCACCTGCTTGCCGTACGGCCCCAGATCTCCCAGCTTGGAGCCGCGCGAGCCGGTGAAGCTGAAGAACGGTACGGGCACCGGGATCGGGATGTTGATGCCCACCTGCCCGACGTCGATCTCGCTCTGGAACTTGCGTGCCGCCGCGCCGCTCTGGGTGAACAGACCGGTGCCGTTGCCGAACGGATTGGCGTTGACCAGGGCGATGGCCTCATCGAGGGTGTCGACCTCGAGCGTGACCAGAACCGGACCGAAGATTTCCTGGGTATAGACCTGCATGTCGGTGGTCACGCCCGAGAACAACGTGGGGCCGACGAAGTTGCCGTGCTCATAGCCCGGCACCTTGACGTCGCGGCCATCGAGTTCCAGGGTGGCGCCCTCTCGGATGCCGCTCTCGATCAGGCTCAGTACACGCTCCTTGGCCCGCTTGGACACCACCGGCCCCACATCGGTACCTGGCTCGCTGCCGGCGTTCACGCTGAGCTTGCTCGCCGCTTGCTTGATGTCTGGCAGCCATTCGCGGGCCTTGCCCACCAGCACCGCAACCGAGGTGGCCATGCAGCGCTGGCCTGCAGCGCCAAAGGCCGCCCCTACAAGGGCATTCACGGTTTGCGTACGGTTGGCGTCCGGCAGCACCACGGCATGGTTCTTGGCGCCCATCATCGACTGCACGCGCTTGCCATGCTGGCTGGCCAGGTTGTAGACATGGGTACCTACCTCGGTCGAGCCGACGAAGGAAATCGCCTTGATGTCCTGGTGTGTGCACAGGGCATCGACCACGGCCTTGCCCCCATGGACCACATTGAGCACACCGGCGGGCACCCCGGCCTCCACGGCCAGCTCGACCAGCAACAAGGTCGACAACGGGTCCTGCTCGGAGGGCTTGAGCACGAAGGTGTTGCCGCAGACGATGGCCATGGGGAACATCCACAGCGGGATCATCGCGGGGAAGTTGAACGGCGTGATGCCAGCGCATACCCCAATCGGCTGACGCAAGGTATAGGTATCGACACCGCCTGCCACGTTTTCGGCGAATTCGCCCATTTGCAGGGTGCCGATGGAAGCCGCGTGCTCGACCACTTCCAGGCCACGGAAGATATCGCCCTCGGCGTCGGCCAGGGTCTTGCCCTGTTCGGCGCTCAGCACCTGGGCAATGCGCTTGCTGTGTTCACGGATCAGCGCCTGGAGCTTGAGCATGATGCGCATGCGCGCGCCAATCGGCGTATGGCGCCAGGTCAGAAAGGCACGCTGGGCCGCCGCCACGGCGGCGTCCACCTCCTCGGCGGTGGCGAACGGAACACGCGCCAGCACGGCCTGGGTGGCCGGGTTGACGATATCGCGCCACTCGCTCGTTCGGGACTCCACCCATTGACCATCGATCAGCAGCTTGGCCTGCTCGACCTTGGTCTGGTCAGGGGACTGGGGTGCGTTCATCTGCGTTCTCCTTGGAATTATTGTCAGGACGAGATCGCCAGCGCCGTCGCTAACGCGGGGTGGCGTAAGAGGGCATGTTTCGAGTATAGATGTGCAAACATCCTACAAGAACGCATAAAAATTCCGGATCATCATGCAAAAAGACCTCACATCCCTGAGCGCGCTCAACTGGGACGACTTGAAGTTCTTTCTCGAAGTGGCCCGCACGCGCAAGGCCAGCAGCGCGGCCAAACGGCTGAGCGTGGACTACACCACCGTCTCGCGGCGCATCACTTCGCTGGAAGGCGCGCTTGGCACCTTGCTGTTCGAAAAATCGCGCACCAGCGGCTTCGTGCTGACAGCAGAAGGTCAACGTCTGCTCAGTTATGCCGAGGCCATTGAAAGCACGCTGCACATGGCGTGCGAGCAGGTATCCGGCTCGGGGGTGGCGCTGTCGGGGCATGTGCGCATGGGCTGCACCGAGGGCTTCGGTAGTTTCTTCATCACCCCGCAGCTGAGCCACTTCGTCGATGCCTACCCGGCGATTTCAGTGGATATCCTGCCGCTGCCGCATTTCATCAGCCTTTCCAAACGCGAGGCGGACATCGTCATCGCCCTGGAACGCCCGGAACACGGGCCCTACGTATGCTGCAAGCTGTGCGACTACCGACTGCGCCTGTACGCCACGCAGGCATACCTGGACAGCCATGCGCCGATCCAGGCCGTGGCCGACCTGGCCGGGCATCCCTTTATCAGCTATGTCGACGATCTGGCCTTCAGCTCCGAGCTGCTGTATCTGGCCAACCTGATCCCTGGGGCCACGGCCCACCTGCGCAGTACCAGTGTGATTGCCCAGTACACCGCTGCGCTTCAAGGCCGCGGGCTGGCGATTTTGCCGTGTTTCCTGGCCGCGCAGGACCCGCGGCTGGTGACGGTGCTGCCCGAGCAGGTGGAAGTGACGCGGCAATTCTGGATGTATTGCCGCGAAGACCTGCGCAAGCTCAAGCGCATCACCTTGTTGTGGGACTACATCCGCGAGGTGACCGAAGCCAATGTCCCACTGATGATGGGGCAGGACACGGTGATGCGCTTTACCAAGGCCTGCAACCAGGCCTGACGGCGCTGGCGAGCGTCGCCCTCACACCTGCTCGAGCATCAACCCCGAAATACGTCGAACCTTGCGCCCCACGGCTTCCTCGAAAATGCCCTGGCGAGGTTCCACCAGGCTGAAGCAGTGCTTGGCACGGGTGATGCCGGTGTAGACCAGTTCCTTGGTCAGGACCGGGTTGAGCGCGTCGGGCAGGACCAGTGCGGTATGGCCGAATTCCGAGCCCTGGGACTTGTGCACGGTCATAGCGAACACGGTTTCCACCTCGTTCAGGCGGCTGGGGAGCACGAAGCGTACGCCACCCTTGCCATCGTTGCGGGGAAAGGCCACGCGCAGCAATGGCTTGCCCTGCTCATCCGGCAGGCACAGGGCGATACCGATGTCGCCGTTCATCAAACCCAGCCCATAGTCGTTGCGGGTGACCAACACCGGCCGGCCCTCGTACCAAGGCTGCTGGCTGTCGATCAGGCCGGCGCTGTGCAGCACCCGCGCCACCCGCTCGTTCAACCCCTCTACACCCCAGGCGCCACGGCGCACGGCGCACAACAGCTGGAAATCCTCGAAACGGTGCAGGACCTTGGCGGCCCAGCGTTCCCAGGCAGGGTCGTCGAATGGAGTGTCTAGTGCCGGACGCTGACTGCCCAAGGTACGCAAGTAGCTGCGATAGCCCTGGGGGCCTTCCGCGCCGCGGTCCAGGCCGTCGAGCAGCAGGCGATCGAAGGCGCGGTCATGCTCCTGTTTCAGGGCCAGGCTGTGGACGTCGGGCGGCGGCATGGCCAATAAGTCGCGCGCCGCATGGCTTTGCTGACGGTTGACCAATCGGGCGAGCTGACCGATGCCGCTGCCTTCGCCGAAGCGTCGGGAAAAACGCAGCATGACCACTTGCTGAGCCAGCGGATGGCGCTGTTCATCACCAGGCTCAAGACCGCTTTCAGACAGCGATTGCCCGCCGATATGCTCCAGCCATGCCTGGGTCGCTGGGGAGTAGCGGCCCTGCTCGGCATCCCGGCACAAATCACCCAGCACCGCCCCGGCCTCCACCGAGGCCAGCTGGTCCTTGTCACCGAGCAGCACCAGGCGTGCTTTTGGCGGCATGGCATCGAGCAGGTTGGCCATCATCTCCAGGTCGATCATCGAAGCTTCGTCGACCACCAGTACATCCAGAGGCAGGGGGTTGGCGGCATTGTGACGGAAGTGTCGCGAGCCTGGACGGCTACCGAGCAGGCGGTGCACGGTACTGACTTCGGTGGGGATATGGCCACGCACGTCGCTGCTGACATGCAGGCGTTCGACTTGCTGGCCAATGGATTCGGTCAGGCGAGCAGCTGCCTTGCCCGTGGGCGCCGCCAGGCGAATGCGCAACGGCCTGCCCGCTTCCACTGCCGGGGCCTGGAGCAAGGCAAGCAGGCGTACCACGGTGGTGGTCTTGCCGGTGCCAGGCCCACCGGTGATGATGCTGAACCCGGCGCGAGTGGCCAGGGCGCAGGCAAGCTTCTGCCAGTCCACCTGCCCTGCGAGGCTGCCGCCCTCGAACAGGGCATCCAGACGCTTCGTCAGGTCTGACGGTACGGCGTCGGCCTGGGTCAGGCGTTGGCGCAGGGTGCGGTCGATGCGCCGCTCATAACTCCAGTAGCGGCGCAGGTAAAGGCGTTCGCCGCTGAGGACCAAGGGCCGGGTGTGCTGCCCTGGCGTATCGGCGGCTGCCACCAGCGGGCTTGCGGCGATGCGCTGGCGCCAGGCGTCCAGGTCAAGGCCGGCCAGCAGTTGGGAGGGCAACAGCAGCGGGCCGGTCAGCGCATCCCCCTCAGGCGGTAACGAGAGCGCGAAGTCAGGTTCGGCCAAGGTCTGCTGCAAGTCCAGGCAGACGTGCCCATGCCCCAGTTGATGGCTGGCAAGGGCGGCTGCCAACAGCAACAGCGGGTCACTGCCCGGCGCAAGCGTCTCCAGAAAGGATACGAAAGCACGGTCCAGCGCCCGCAACCAGCCGCGTTCGACCCAGCGATCGAGCAGTTGCAGCAGGTCACTGCTGCGGTGTTGAGGGGCCAGGGCCAGCAGGTGCTCGGCCTGCAGGGGGGTGGGCAGCAGGTCGACGAGGCTTCGGCTCATGGGGCGTCTCCGGCAAACAGGTCATGCGCAACAGGTGCGTGCTCGCCGCGAAACAGGGCATCGAGGGTTTCGATCAGCTCGCGCGGGGGCTTGGCGTGATAAATACCATGCCCGCTGCTGTTGGCCCCTCGCAGGAAAATGAAAAGGGCCCCGCCGACATGCAGGTCATAGTCATAGTCCGCCAGGCGGGCGCGCAGCTGTCGGTGCAGGGCCAACAGGTACAGCACGTATTGCAGGTCATAACGATGCTCAAGGATGGCCCGCTGCATCGCGGCAGGGTCATACGCCTGAATGTCGGGGCCCAGCCAATTGGATTTGTAATCGGTCACGTAGTAGCGCCCCTCCAGCTCGAACGCCAGGTCGATGAAACCCTTGAACATGCCGTTGAGCAGCGTCGGCTGCGCGGCTGGGCGCAGTAGCCCTGGATGGGTGTAGTGGGCCACCAGGCGGTCGAGCTGTTGGGCATCGACCTGGTGACTGGCAAACCAGAACTCCATTTCGACCTGGTAGCGGGTGAGCTGGCTGAGGGTCACGGTCAGGCCGTTTTGTGCCAGGGGCATCGGTGTGTCGAGCAGGCCTGTGAGCCACTGGGTCAGCGTCGGTATCCAGCCTTCCCAGCCGCGCCGGTTACAGCGCTGGCCCACGGTGCGGGCCAGCGCTTGCGGGTTATCGTGTACCTGGGCAAAGCCTTCACGCCCGGCCCACTCCAGCAACCCGTGAAGGAACGTGCCGGGGTTCGGGCCGCGCGGGAAGCGGTGGATGTCTCCGCTGTCCGCGGGGACCTCGCGCAGTACCTGGGTATCGACGGGCTCATCGTCGAGCAGTTGTTGCGCCAGCGAGCTGTCGACGCCCAGTGCCTGCTCACCGATCCGCAGCGCGCTGTAGGAGGCGATCCACCACTGTTCGGCCGCCGCGCGCCGGGGCATACGGGCTGGGACCAGTTGGTGCTGCAACTGCGGGGTGTGGTAGAGCGCTCGGTCCTCTTCCGGAAGCCCAGAGCAGGTTATGTGCGCGCTGGTATCGGCCAGTGCTTGCAACCAGCCTGTCAGTTGCTTGGAATCGGCAAGTTCGGCGCCGCCGCCTAGCAGGTAGCCGAGGGCCGAGCGATGCAGGCTCGAGCGCTTGTGATTACCGCGCTTGAGGTCGGCCACCCCTAGCCAGCAGGCATGCTGGGCACGGGTGAGCGCCACATACAAAAGGCGCAAGTCTTCGGCCAGGCGTTCGTCATCGGCGCGCTCGACCTGCGTGGCGTCCGGCGTCAGGGTCAGGTGCGCATTGCCCTGGCTGTCGTGCCAGGCGAGCGGCAGGCGGCTGCCGTCCACCGGTTTGCTGGAGCAGATGAACGGAAGATAGACCAATGGGTACTCCAGGCCCTTGGACTTGTGGATGGTGACCACCTTGACCAGTTGCTCGTCGCTCTCCAGGCGCAGGATCTGCTCCTCGCCGGCCTGGCCTGAACTGGCCAGATGATCGGCCAGGTGGCGGATCAGCGCCTGCTCACCGTCCAACTCGCCTGCGGCCTGCTGGAGCAACTCGGCCAGGTGCAACAGGTTGGTGAGCACGCGCTCGCCGTCCGTGCGACGAATGAGCGTTCGCGGCAGCTCGAAGTCATGCAGCAACTGACGCAGCATGGGCAGCACGCCCTGGCGCTGCCACGTGTCGCGGTAGGCGCGAAACCGCATCACCCAGCTTTCCCACACCCGTTCGTCCTGGTTCAGGCGATCAAGCGCCGGCAGCGACAGGTCAAGCGTCAAGCTGGCCAACGCCGCCTTGAGCAGGCGCTCGGAGTCCGGCTCTGCGCAGGCTTTGAGCCAGGCCAGCAGGTCATGAGCCTCCTGGGCGGCGAACACCGAGTCCTTGTCGGAGAGGTAGACGCTGCGCACGCCTCGGGCAGCGAGCTCTGCGCGGATACGTTGCGCCTCGTGGCCATCGCGCACCAGGATGGCGATGTCCGATGGCAGGCACGGGCGCAAATGGCCATTGGCGTGCGCAAAGCCTGCCGTGCCGTGTTGACTGGCGTTGAGCAGGCCCACGATGTGACTCGCGCAACTGGTGGCCATCCGCTGCCGGTAAACGCCCATCGAAACCGGCTCGTCGCTGGGGAGTTGCCAGCACTGGAGTGCGGCGCTGGGCTGACCCTGGAGCATCAGTTGTTCGCTGCGGCCCTGGGCGCGCACGGCAACGAAGGGCAGAGGGTTGTCGTCCGCCTCCCGAAAGAGGAAGGCGCCACGCCCGCTGGGACGCGCCTCGGCCTGCTGGAATACCTGGTTGACCGCCGCGACCATGCCTTCGCTGGAGCGGTAGTTGGTGTCCAGGCTGTGCAAGCGGCCTTGGGTCGCGCGACGGGCCGCGAGGTAGGTGTAGATATCGGCGCCCCGGAAGGCGTAAATCGCCTGCTTGGGGTCGCCGATCATGAACAGGCCGGTGTCGCCGTGGTTCTCGCTGATGCGGTAGATGCGTTCGAAAATGCCGTACTGGATCGGGTCGGTGTCCTGGAACTCATCGATCATCGCCACCGGGAACTGCTCACGGATCAATCCGGCCAATCGCTCGCCTGCCTCGCTGTACAGTGCCTGCTGCAACCGCAGGAGCATGTCATCGAACCCCATCTCCGCGCGGCGCCGCTTCTCCACTTCGAACTGCGCCGAAACCCAGCTGGCGGCATGTTCGAGCAGCGCTGCGTCCGGGCTGGCCAGGGCCTGCAGGTCTTGTTGCAATGTTTGCATGGCATCGAGTGCAGGGTGCGCTGGCGGCTCGCCGACTTTCCAGGCCTCGGCGAGGCCCGCAGGGGTCAGACGGGTGAAGCCTGTACCCAGGTCAAGTTCCCCGCACTGTTCGTCGTTGCACCACTGGGATAATTTGTCGAACCAGGGTTCGAAGTAGCGGGCCTGCATCTTCCTGCCGTCTACCTGTTTGGCGGCCACGGCGTCATGACAGAGCTGTCGCAGCTCCTGGACCCAGACCGCCCAGGGCCCCTTGAGCCGGGCCAGCTGCTCGTCGCGGGCCTGCAACGCCTCAAGGATCAGTGCCTCGGGCTCGGGCCCTTGGTGGGCGGCACGCACCCTGCCAAACAGCGGGCGAATGCGGGGCAAGAGCGCGGCAGGGCTGACCCAGTGGCTACGCACCCACGTCAGGGCCTGGCTTTGCATGCCGTAGCAGAAACGTCGCCAGTAATCGCGCACCACCTGCCCCAGCAGTTCACTGTGGTCGGTTTCGAGGGTCTGGGTAAACAGGCTGCCGCTGTCGAATGCGTGCTCACGCAACATGCGCTGGCACCAGCCGTGAATGGTCGATACGGCTGCTTCGTCCATCCACTGCACAGCGGTTTCCAGCCGGGCGGCACTGCTGGCCCACGCGTGCTGTGGATAATCGTCACGCAATTGCGCCAGCAGCGGGTCGACGGCTTCGAGTTCGCCGCGGAAAAACCGCGCCGCCTCAGCCAGCCGAGTCCGGATACGCTCGCGCAACTCCTTGGTGGCAGCGTCTGTGAACGTCACTACCAGAATCTGCGGCGGCAGCAGCTCTCGTTCGAAACCCTGCTCGCCACCGTGGCCGAGGATAAGGCGCAGGTACAACGCTGAAATGGTGAACGTCTTGCCCGTTCCCGCGCTGGCCTCGATCAGCTGGCTGCCGTGCAAGGGAAAATTCAGGGCCAGTGGCCGAGCCTGGGTCATGCGCTTTTCTCCGGGTTGCCCAGGGTTTGCCAGGGGGCGTCGAACAGGGGGCGGTACAAGGCCTCACACCACCCCTCGAAGGTTTCGTCGGCCGTGAGCGCGGCGAAATCGCGGAACTGTCGGGCCAGGGCAACGCTTTCACCGCGCTCGCCGGCACTGGTGCGTTCGTCGCCTTCGTAAGCACGGGCGGCCGCAGCCATGGCTTTGTCCGGATCGTCCTGGGCGAGCCAGGCGAATGCCGTCTTGGGCGCCACCGGGAGCGGTGCACACATGCCCGCCTGTCGTGCCACCAGCAGTTCTCCCAACAGGTCCGCTGCCGCTTGCTGGTCAACAGGCGCCAGTAGCAGGGTCACGTCACTGGCCACCAGCGCACTGTGATAGGCGTAACCTGCCGCGCAGGCGGCAAGGTGTGTCACCCACGGCGCGATGAGGCGATGCCATTTTAGGCTGTTGCGCCCTGCACTGATGGTGTTGGGGACCGTGTTGATGCTCAGCACGCTCTGGTCATCGCCTTGGAACACGCGACCCAGCCAGCCCTCCAGCCGATGGGGGCCGTGCTCGAAATGCACAGGCAGTGCACCCTCAACCTGCCGCGGCCAGCGCTCGAGCAACTGCCCATGGCGTTGCAGCAAGTCGGGCAGCGGCTCGATCAGGTCATGCTGCAAGAGTTCGCCAAAACCGGCCAAGGGCAGCAAGCCCTGGGCCTGCAGGCGACGTGCCTGCTGATGCAGGGCGCGCGGAACATCCTCGGGTGTGCTCAAGGCTGCGCTGAGTAACGCCTCACTTGCACCATAACGCTGCAAGGCGTCGAGTACGAAAGGCTCTTCGTCCGGCGTGGGCGCTTCGAGCGCTTCGAAATAGACCTTGAGCCGCTGACTGAAGAAATGCCGCACCGGATGCCTGAGAAAATCGGCCAGCTGATTCAATGTCAGCGGCTCATCATCCTGATAGGGCGGCAGCTCGGCCAGGTCGTGAGGGACATCGCTGTGGGCCTGGTGCAGCACTTGCCACTCGTGTGCGTAGCTGAACAGCGCGCTGCCCTGTTCGAAATAGCGCAGGCTGAAGGGCTGCAAGGGGTGTTCCTGGGTCAAGGAATGAAGCAGTTGCTGGCCCGGATCGTGTTTGACATCAGCTTGCGCATCGGCCAGTTGCCACCCCGCAGCGATGTGATCGCGAAGCTGGCCGATCAGTACCGAGGCAGGCCGCTCGCTGTTGTCGCGGATACTGCGCCCCACCCAACTCACGTAGAGCTGGTCCTGGGCCGACAGTACGGCTTCGAGCAACAGGTAACGATCATCTTCCCGACGCGAACGATCACCTGGGCGGTAATCGGTGGCCATCAGGTCGAAATCCAGCGGTGGCTGCGCGCGTGGATAATCACCGTCGTTCATGCCGAGCAGGCAGACCACGCGAAACGGGATGGCGCGCATGGGCATGAGCGTACAGAAGTTCACCGAGCCGGCCAGGAAGCGCTGGGACAATTTGCCTTGGTCCAGGCCCGACAGCCAGGCTTCGCGCACCACCGTTAGCGGCAGTGGGTCTTGCAGGTCCACGGTTTCGCAGACATCCAGCCAAGATTCGCGCAGGTCCTGCAACTGGATCAGCAGAAACTCATCCTGCTCATCCTCGGCCAGGAAGAAGACGTGCAGCAGGGCATTGAGGCGTTCGCTCCATTCGCCGGCGTTGGCCGGGCAAGACAAGGTTTGGCACGCCACTTCAAGCGCATCGAGCAACGCGACAAGCGGCCCAATCAGTGCAGCGTCCAGCCCGCCTATCTCGTCATAAGGCTCGATGCCATCGCAGGCATCACCCACACCCACGGCATAACCCAGCAGCATCCGCCGCAAACCAAAGCGCCAGGAGTTCTGCTCGAGCCCGTCCGGCAAGCCCAGGCTGGCCCGTTGCTCGGCATTGAGCCCCCAGCGAATGCCGGCACCTTCGATCCAGCGGTGCAGGGTTGGCAAGTCACCTTCGCGAATGCCGAACCGAGCCCGCACTGCCGGTACGTCCAGCAGGTCCAGCACTTCGCTGACGGCAAAACGACTTTCGGGGAGTTTGAGCAGGTGCTCCAGGGCGATCAGCAGCGGCTCGCGGCCACGTTGGCCCTGGTCGGTCAAGGTGAACGGGATGTAGCGAGGGTCTTTGCGCTGCAATTGGCCGAAGACGGCCCGTATGTGCGGTGCGTAGCTATCGACGTCGGGCAACATGACGATGACGTCACGTGGGCGCAGCGTGGGATCTGCGCTGAAGCGGGCCAACAACTGGTCGTGGAGAATCTCGACTTCCCGTTGCGGGCTGTGCGCAACGTGGAAGCGCACCGAACGGTCGCGGCGTGCATTGACCGGCGGCCATTGCTCACGGGATTCGGCCAGCGGACGCAATTGAAGGATATCGTCCTGTAGCTGGTTGAGCAGCGTGATGGGTGAACCTTCGGTAAACAGGTCGATTCGTCCATCACTGAAGACACCCTGGTAACTGCCTGGGTCGTCGTAGCTGTCGAGCAGGTTGATGTAGTCGCGGCCTTGCTTGCCCCAGGCTGCCAGCAGGGGATGCGCATGTTGGTGCAGCGACTGGTCATCCAGTTCCAATGGCATGCCGGGCCGGCGTTGCTGACGCTTGTACTGGTGCCGCAGCAAGTCCTTGTCGGCCACAATGTCGGCCCAGTGATGGCGGCAAGGGTTGTGCACGCATAACAGGACCTGGCTGAAACGGGCGAGACCGGCCAGCGCTTCGAGCGTCTGGGCAGGCAGCGAGGAGATACCGAACACGATCACCCGTGCGGGCAGGTTTGCCGGAGCCTGCTCCAGGTCGTCGATGCAGGCCATGAACCGCTGGTGTACGCCGGCACGGCTCTGGGCCATGCCTTCCTCGCCTACATCCTCCAGCAGGGCACGCCACAGTTCTGCCTGCCAGCAGTTGTCGACAGGCAATGGCTTGCGTTCGCCGCGGGCAGTGTTGAGCACATGCCGCCCTGTGGCCCACTCTTTCAACCAGTCGGCGCGGTACACCTGATATTGGTCGAACAGATCGGCCAGGCGCTCGGCGAGCTGGTAGCGTTTGCGTAGATCGCTGTCGTCAGTCAAAAAACGCCGCAAGGGCTCGAAGTGCGGCCGCTCGACCAGTTCGGGTAACAGGCGCATCAGGCGCCAGGTGAGCGGCGCCTTGTCGAGCAGCGACACTTCCGGTATCTGATCGCGGCCCAGCACGGTGCGGTACAACTGCCACATGAAGCTACCCGGCAGCTGCATCTCGATGGCAGCGGCAATGCCACAACCGCCCTGGTCATCTTCTAGAGGATCCTCGGCCAAGGCGAGCTTGAGCCATTGGGCGATACCATTGCTCTGGACCAGCGCGATTTCATTCTCCAAAGGCGCCAGAGGGTAACGGCGCATCCAGCTCACCACCAGGCTGCGCAGGTCGTCTGGGCGATTGCCGTGCACGATCATGAAGCCAGGCTGGAGGTGGGTACTGGACATCGGCAGGTCTCTTTCGGGCGCGTTTACTTGGGGAGGAACGATATCACGGAGCGGGTCGAGGGCGGGGTTGTAGAGATGTTTCGAGGCGTTGGTGTGGGGTAGGCAGTCGCGCGCCTGCCCCGGCTCGCCCACGGCGGTTGCTCGTTTGACGGTACAAACACGAGTACGTCATTTTTTCCAGCCTAAAGACAAAACCCCTACCTGCATACGCAGATAGGGGTTTTGCGAA
>NZ_DIMK01000015.1:0-231 GCF_002425525.1 Pseudomonas sp. UBA5568
GCATCGACGGCAGCCACGTCGCCATTGAACTTGCCCTTGCCATGCAGCTGGTCCAGCAACGCCTCGAACTCGTGCTCACTGATGTCGTCGCCAGGGATGGCAGATGTTTGCTCGACAGGCGCCGCCGCCTTGGCTGCGGGCAAGGCATCGGCCTGGAACGTGCCTTTACCATGCAACTGATCCAGCAGCGACTCGAACTCGGCGTCGGTAATTTCATCGCTGGCCGGCTCG
>NZ_DIMK01000015.1:270-59543 GCF_002425525.1 Pseudomonas sp. UBA5568
AGCCACCGGCTGGGCCGTCACTTCGGCACTGAACTGGCCCTTGCCATGCAACTGGTCGAGCAGCGACTCGAATTCGGCATCGGTGATGTCGTCACCCTGGCCGCTGACCGGCTCGGCAGGCATCTGCTCGGCCGCCGCCGCCTGGGCTTTGACTGCGTCGAGCGAATCGAGCAGTTGCTCGAACTCGCTGTCGGTGATGTCAGCTTCGGTAGCTTGCGCAGCCTGCTGCACGGGCGCAGGTTCAACCGGCACGGGCACAGCCGGTGCCGGGGCCGCTTCGGCGCTGCCGGGCTCTGCCAGACGCGCCAGGGCTGCCAGCAGTTCGGGCGTGGCCGGTGTGACCTCGCTGCGCTCACGCACCTGGGCGAACATGCCGTTGACGGCATCCAGTGCTTCGAGCACCACATCCATCAGTTCTGCATCGACCCGGCGCTCACCTTTGCGCAGCACGTCGAACACGTTCTCGGCGATATGGCAGCACTCCACCAGCTCATTGAGCTGGAGGAAGCCGGCGCCCCCTTTTACAGTGTGGAAACCGCGAAAAATTGCATTGAGCAAGTCGGCATCGTCAGGGCGGCTTTCAAGCTCGACCAGCTGCTCGGACAATTGCTCAAGTATTTCACCGGCTTCTACCAGGAAATCCTGAAGGATTTCTTCATCGGCGCCGAAGCTCATCAAAGGTGCTCCTTAAAAACCCAGGCTGGATAGCAGATCATCGACATCGTCCTGACCGGACACGACGTCTTCACGCTTATCGGCATGAATCTGCGGACCTTCACCCCGAGTCGGATGTTTTTCTCGATCTTTTTCTGCGCGCAACTGATCCTGGTCATGCTGGATGCCTGCAAAGCGGTCGACCTGGCTGGCCATCATCACCAGTTTCAGCAGGTTGCTTTCCACTTCGGTCACCAACGCCGTGACGCGCTTGATCACCTGCCCGGTCAGGTCCTGGTAATCCTGGGCCAGCAGGATGTCGTTGAGATGGCCAGCCACCTTGCGGTTACCTTCGGCGCTGTGCGCCAAGAAACCGTCGACGCGCTTGGCCAGGTCGCGAAACTCCGTGGCGTTCACTTCCCGGCGCATGAAGCGCTGCCAATCGGCACTCAGCGCTTTGGCTTCGCTGGCCAGGTCGTTGAGCACAGGCGTGCTTTCCTCGACCAGGTCCATGGTGCGGTTTGCCGCCCCTTCGGTGAGCTTGACCACATAGGACAGGCGTTCGGTGGCGTCGGTAATCTGCGACACCTCTTCGGCCTGGGGTATGGTCGGGTCGATCTGGAAACTGACGATGGCGCTGTGCAGTTCGCGGGTCAGCTTGCCCACTTCCTGGTACAGCCCCCGATCGCGGGTCTGGTTCAACTCGTGAATGAGTTGCACCGCCTCGCCGAACCGTCCGCGCTCCAGGCTTTCGACCAACTCCTGGGCATGCTTTTTGAGGGTCGATTCGAACTCGCCCAATGACGTGTGTGATGAACTCATGGCGCGCCCCCTGACGTGACTCAGCCGTTGACGCGTTCGAAGATCTTCTCGATCTTTTCTTTGAGCACCTGGGCGGTGAACGGCTTGACCACATAGCCATTCACGCCTGCCTGGGCGGCCTCGATGATCTGGTCGCGCTTGGCTTCCGCGGTCACCATCAACACCGGCAAGCTCTTGAGCTTGTCGCTGGCGCGCACTTTGCGCAGCAGGTCGATACCGGACATGCCCGGCATGTTCCAGTCAGTTACCAGAAAATCGTAATGGCCATTTTCGAGCATGGGCAGCGCCGTCATGCCGTCATCGGCTTCGCTGGTGTTGGTGAAGCCCAGGTCACGCAGCAGGTTCTTGATGATGCGCCGCATCGTCGAAAAGTCGTCGACGATGAGGATTTTCATGTTTTTGTCCAATTAGACCTCCAAGCATTCTCAAACGCGCTCGGCCCCGAGCGCGCACTCAATCGATTCGGTACAACGTGGAAAACGGCAACGACGGCGGCGGGCTCAACGGGCCCGCCATTCCCCCAGGCGGCTGCGCAGGCGCGCGGCGCATTGGCTGTGCAACTGGCTGACCCGCGACTCGCTGACCCCCAAGACCTCACCGATCTCCTTCAGGTTCAGTTCCTCGTCGTAGTACAGCGCCAGCACCAGGCGTTCACGCTCCGGCAGGTTGGCGATGGCCTCGGTCAACGCGACCTGGAACCGCTCTTCCTCCAACCCACGGGCAGGCTCGGCCTGGCCGCTAACGCCGTCCTCATGCAAGCCTTCGTGCTCGCCGTCCTGCAACAGGTCGTCGAAGCTGAACAGGCGGCTGCCCAGTGTGTCGTTGAGAATCCCGTAATAATCATCGAGGCTCAACTTGAGTTCGGCAGCAACTTCATGATCTTTAGCGTCGCGGCCGGTTTTGGCTTCTACCGCGCGCATGGCGTCGCTGACCATGCGGGTGTTGCGGTGCACCGAACGCGGCGCCCAGTCGCCTTTGCGCACCTCGTCGAGCATGGCGCCGCGAATGCGGATGCCGGCATAGGTCTCGAAGCTGGCGCCCTTGCTGGCGTCATACTTGTTGGCGACCTCGAGCAGACCGATCATGCCCGCCTGGATCAGGTCCTCGACCTGCACGTTGGCAGGCAGTCGCGCAAGCAGGTGATAGGCGATGCGCTTGACCAGCGGGGCATAGCGCTCGATCAGCTCATATTGCGCGTCCTTCGAGGCGCGGCTGTACATCTTGAAGCCGCTGGCGCTCATGACATCGAACCTGCACTGGTCGGCTGCACCAGGCGTTCGACGAAGAACTCCAGGTGGCCACGGGGGTTGGCAGGCAGCGGCCAGCTGTCGACCTTCTGCGCAATGGCCTTGAAGGCCAAGGCGCATTTGGAGCGCGGGAACGCCTCGTACACGGCACGCTGTTTCTGCACCGCCTTGCGCACGCATTCGTCGTAAGGCACGGCGCCCACGTACTGAAGCGCCACATCCAGGAAGCGGTCGGTGACCTTGGTCAGCTTGGCAAACAGGTTGCGCCCTTCCTGAGGGCTCTGGGCCATATTGGCCAGCACCCGGAAGCGATTCATGCCGTAATCGCGGTTGAGCAGCTTGATCAGCGCGTAGGCATCGGTGATCGAGGTCGGCTCATCGCACACCACCAGCAGCACTTCCTGAGCCGCGCGCACGAAGCTGACCACCGAATCGCCGATGCCGGCCGCAGTATCAATCACCAGCACATCGAGGTTGTCGCCGACTTCGCTGAACGCCTGGATCAGACCCGCATGCTGGGCAGGCGCAAGGTGTACCATGCTCTGGGTGCCCGAAGCGGCCGGGACGATGCGCACACCGCCCGGGCCCTGCAGCATCACATCGCGCAGTTCGCAACGCCCCTCGATGACATCGGCCAGCGTGCGCTTGGGCGCAAGGCCCAGCAACACATCGACATTGGCCAGGCCCAGGTCGGCGTCGAGCAGCATGACCCTGCGGCCCAGCTCGGCCAACGCCAGAGACAGATTCACTGAAACATTTGTCTTGCCGACGCCACCTTTGCCACCGGTCACGGCGATCACCTGTACGGGATGCATGCTACCCATGTCTGTTCTTTACCTTGTCTCGCTGGGACTCATGCCACACGAAGGGCAATGCTGCGTACCCCTTGGCATAGCTACCTTGCACACATTTCATTTTCAACCCGCTCGCCGTGGGTTGTGGTAGAGATCAGCGAACATGTCGGCCATGGCCTCCTCGCTGGGCTCGTCCTGCTGCTGCACATTGACCGCGCGGGTGACCAGCTGGTGCCCACGGGGCAAGTGCAGATCGTCCGGGATACGCGGCCCATCGGTAAGGTAGGCCACGGGCAGTCGGAAACTGATGGCAAGGCTCAGGACATCGCCCAGGCTTGCCGACTCGTCGAGTTTGGTCAGGATGCAGCCGGCCAGCCCGCAGCGCTTGTAGCTGTGGTAGGCCGCGGTCAGCACCTGCTTCTGGCTGGTGGTGGCCAGGACCAGGTAATTCTTCGCAGCGATACCGCGACCGGCCAGGGTATCGAGCTGCATGCGCAAGGCCGGGTCGCTGGCTTGCAGGCCGGCCGTATCGATCAGCACCACGCGTTTGCGCAGCAGCGGCTCGAGCGCCGCCGCCAACGACTGACCGGGGTCGACATAGGTGACCGGCACATTCAGGATCCGGCCCAGGGTCTTGAGCTGTTCCTGGGCGCCGATGCGAAAACTGTCCATGCTCACCAGCGCCAGGTTGTGGGCGCCGTACTTGAGCACATAACGCGCCGCGAGCTTGGCCAGGGTGGTGGTCTTGCCCATGCCGGCTGGGCCGACGACGGCAATCACGCCGCCGTCCTCGATCGGTTCGACGTCAGGCGTACGGATCATGCGCGCCAGGTGCGCCAGCAGCATACGCCAGGCGTGGCGAGGCTCCTCGATGTCCTTGGTCAGCTCGAGCAATTCGCGGGCAATGGGGCCAGACAGGCCGATGCGCTGCAGCCGGCGCCACAACGTGGCCTGCTGCGGCTTGCTACCTTGCAGCTGGGTCCAGGCCAGCGACCCCAGCTGCACTTCCAGCAGTTCGCGCAAGCCGGACAGCTCCGAGCGCATGGCATCGAACAGGCGCGGGTCCACCGAGGCCTGGCTGCTTGCGGTGGCGGCCGGCTGCGGGGTATCGACATGCGGCTCGACCAAGGGCTCGGCCGCCGTGAGCGATTGACCGGCGAACAGTTGGCGATTGCTGTCGCTGCTGTCCGGGCGCTGATCGAGCTCGGCCTTGGCCGTGGCGATGCGCGTGTGCGTCTTGCGAAGCTCTTCTTCGAGTTCGACGTTCGGTACCCGAGGTGCCAGGGCGGACAGCTTGTAGTCCAGCGCGGCGGTCAGTTCGACCCCGCCTGCGATACGGCGATTGCCGATGATGGCCGCATCAGCGCCCAGCTCATCGCGCACCAGCTTCATGGCCTGACGCATATCAGCGGCGAAGAATCGCTTAACTTGCATTATCCACTACCTCAGCCATTAGGGCCCACGGTGGCAACGATGGTGACTTGCTTGTTGTCCGGTATTTCCTGATACGCCAGCACATGCAAATTCGGTACGGCCAGCCGACCGAAACGCGACAGCATGGCGCGGATCGGGCCAGCAACCAGGAGGATGGCCGGCTGGCCTTGCATCTCCTGACGCTGTGCGGCTTCGATCAGCGAACGCTGCAGCTTTTCGGCCATGCTCGGCTCAAGAAGCACTCCGTCTTCCTGACCTTGCCCGGCCCTCTGCAGACTATTGAGCAAGATCTGTTCCAACCTGGGCTCCAAGGTGATCACAGGCAGCTCGGACTCAACGCCAACAATGCTTTGCACGATGGCGCGACACAATCCGACGCGCACGGCCGCAACCAAAGCGGCGGTATCTTGACTCTTTGCCGCGTTGTTGGCGATGGATTCGGCAATGCTACGAATATCTCGCACTGGCACCTGTTCTGACAACAAAGCCTGTAGGACTTTGAGAAGACCAGACAGCGAAATAACACCCGGCACCAATTCTTCCGCCAGCTTGGGCGACGCCTTGGACAAGACTTGCAACAGTTGCTGCACTTCTTCGTGACCGATCAGCTCGTGGCAATGCTTCTGCAATATCTGGTTGAGGTGAGTGGCCACCACCGTGCTGGCGTCTACGACGGTGTAGCCAAGCGACTGAGCCTGGGAGCGCTGACCGACGTCGATCCACACCGCCTCCAGGCCAAAAGCAGGATCGCGAGCCGCAATGCCGTTGAGGCTGCCGAACACCTGCCCTGGGTTGATGGCAAGCTCGCGGTCCGGGTAGATCTCTGCTTCGGCCAGGATTACCCCCATCAACGTCAGGCGATAGGCACTGGGTTGCAGGTCCAGGTTGTCGCGGATGTGCACGGTAGGCATGAGAAAGCCCAAGTCCTGAGACAGCTTCTTGCGCACCCCTTTGATCCGCGCCAACAGCTGCCCGCCCTGGTTGCGGTCGACCAACGGAATCAAGCGATAACCCACCTCGAGGCCGATCATGTCGATCGGGGTGACGTCGTCCCAGCCCAGCTCCTTGGTTTCGGCCGCCCTCTGCGGGGACGGCAGCAGCTCTTGCTGGCGCTGCGCTTCCTGCTGGGCCAGCACCTTGGTCTTATGCTGTTTTTTCCACACCAGGTAGGCACCGCCGCCCGCCATCAGGCCCAGGCTCAGGAACGCCAGGTGCGGCATGCCTGGCACAAGGCCCATGACGATCATGATGGCGCCGGACACGGCCAGGGCCCGGGGCGAGTCGAACATCTGGCGGTTGATCAGCTTGCCCATGTCCTCCGAGCCCGAGGCACGGGTGACCATGATAGCTGCGGCGGTGGAAAGCAGCAGCGAAGGCAGCTGCGCCACCAGGCCGTCACCGATGGTCAGCAGGGCATACACCTTGCCGGCATCACCAAAGCTCATGCCATGCTGCAACATGCCGATCAGCATGCCACCGATCAGGTTGATGAACAGGATCAGCAGGCCAGCGATGGCGTCACCGCGCACGAACTTGCTGGCACCGTCCATCGAACCGTAGAACTCAGCCTCCTGGGCGACCTCGCTGCGGCGCGCCTTGGCTTGCGCCTGGTCGATCAGGCCGGCGTTCAGGTCCGCGTCGATGGCCATCTGCTTGCCCGGCATCGCATCGAGGGTGAAGCGTGCGCTGACCTCCGAGATACGCCCCGCACCCTTGGTCACCACCACGAAGTTGATGATCATGAGGATGGCGAAGACCACCGCACCGACCACGTAGTTGCCGCCGATGACCACATCGCCGAAGGCCTGGATCACCATGCCCGCGGCGCCGTGCCCTTCCTGGCCGTGCAGCATGACCACGCGGGTGGAAGCCACGTTCAGGGCCAGTCGCAGCAGGGTCGCCACCAGCAGGATGGTGGGGAAAGCGGCGAAGTCCAGCGGGCGCAGCGCGTACACGCTGACCAGCAGCACCACGATGGACAAGGCGATGTTGAAGGTGAAGAACACGTCGAGCAAAAACGGTGGTATTGGCAACATCATCATTGCCAGCATCACCAACAGCAACAGCGGCACGCCGAGGTTGCCCCGCCCGAGACCGGCCAGGTTATGGCGAGCGTTGCTGATTAACTGAGTGCGATCCACCGCGAGTCCTCTTCTTGCAAAACTTTGACGCCTGTCAGGCGACTGGCGCTGCCATTGCAAGAAGCTTTCCAACTTTGTCGGGTGGAGAATTTATATTGCCTGTGCTGGCCCTATGGCGGCCATTTCAGCCATCCCCGGCGCAAAGTCAACTGTCGCGTCGCAGATCGGGCGGAATGGGCAAGTCGGTCTTCAGCGGATCTGGCCGCTTACCCTTGCCTGCGTGGTACTGACGGATCTGGAAGACATACGCCAACACCTGAGCCACCGCCAAGTACAGGCCGGCAGGAATTTCATGCTCCACCTCGGTGGAGTAGTAGATCGCCCGAGCCAAGGCGGCGGATTCGAGAATCTGGATCTTGTGCTCAGCGCCGATCTCGCGAATCTTCAAGGCCATGAAGTCGCTGCCCTTGGCCAGCAGCAAGGGGGCCGAATTCCCGTTTTCCGGATCGTACTGCAGCGCGACGGCGTAATGGGTCGGGTTGGTGATGATCACATCGGCCTGGGGCACCGCCGCCATCATTCGCCGTTGCGACACCTCGCGTTGCAACTGGCGGATACGCTGCTTGACCTCGGGCTTGCCCTCGCTGTCCTTGTACTCGTCGCGCACTTCCTGCTTGGTCATCTTCATTTTCTTGTGCGTCTGCCACAGCTGGAATGGGGCGTCGGCGGCCGCGATCAGCAAGAG
This sequence comes from Pseudomonas sp. UBA5568, assembly GCF_002425525.1. NCBI lineage: Bacteria > Pseudomonadati > Pseudomonadota > Gammaproteobacteria > Pseudomonadales > Pseudomonadaceae > Pseudomonas > Pseudomonas sp. UBA5568. The sequence goes on from NZ_DIMK01000015.1 coordinate 8,048, forward strand.
TCCGGTCGACATCCAGAGTGCGCTCCACCCTACCACCTGCAGGCTGTGGATGATTGCCTGCTCCAGCGGCTCGTTGGCGATCGACAGCAGAGCTTGACGGTCGCTGGCCAGCACCGCCACCGCCACTACCAGGATCACGAAGAACTTGGCCAGCGCCTTGAGCAATTCGGTCAAGGCATTCATGGAGAACATGCGCTTGATGCCCGAAAGTGGGTTCATGCGGCTGAATTTGGGTTGCAGCAAGCTGCCGGAGAATACGAACCCACCCAGTACGATCGGCGCAACGAAGGAAATCACGAATAGCAGGATCAGAATCGGCTGCACGGCCCAGATGGCCATTTTGCCGGACGTGAGCAAGAACGCCCCCATGGATCGCTCATCGACGATGATCTCTCGGGTCAGGCTGAAGTTCATGCGCATCATTTCCAGCAGAGTCTCGGCCAGATACCCGCCAAAAGCCAATATGCCCCCGGCACCTGCCAGGGTGACCGCCACCGTGTTGAGCTCCTTGGAACGCGCGATTTCGCCTTTTTCCCGTGCGTCGCGCTTGCGCTTTTCGGTGGGTTCCTCTGTCTTGTCCTGACCGCTCTCGCTTTCTGCCATTCAACCGGCCCTCGCCAAATCCCGCAGCCACAGCAACGTTTCGCTGGCCAACGCCTGGTAATGAGACAGTATATCGGCAAGGCCGATCCAGAAAATGAGCATGCCCATGACCAAGGTCAGTGGGAAACCAATGGAAAAAATATTCAGTTGCGGGGCCGCACGGGTCATCACGCCAAAGGCGACGTTGACGACCAGCAGCGCTGCGATCACCGGCAGGATCAATATCAGCCCAGCGCCGAACACCCACGCCATGCGCCCAACCAACTCCCAAAAATGCGTGACCACCAGGGCATTGCCAACCGGTAGCGTGGTGAAGCTCTCGGTCAACACCTCGAATACCACCAAGTGACCGTTCATCAGCAGAAACAGCACGCTCACCAGCATGGTCATGAATTGACTGATCACAGTGACGTTGACCCCGTTGCCAGGATCGACCATAGATGCAAAGGCCATCCCCATCTGCACTGCCACGATCTGCCCGGCGATCACGAAGGCCTGGAAAAGCAACTGCAACCCCAAGCCGAACATGGTACCGACGATGATCTGCTCGGCGCACAGCAGCGCCCCTTTGAGGCTCAACGGATCGAACGGCGGCAGGGGCGGGAGCGCCGGCACGATGACCACGGTAATCGCCACGGCAACGTACAAGCGCACCCGCGCCGGCAACATGCGCGTGCCGAAGATGGGCATGGTCATCAGCACCGCCGTCACCCTGAACAGCGGCAGGATGAAGGTGGCCACCCAGGTGCCGATTTGCGTGTCGGTCAGCTCAAGCATTCGCGCATCAACCGATGAGCTGGGGGATGTTGGTGTACAGGGTCGTGATGTACTCCATGAACTTCTGCACCAACCACGGCCCGGCCACAATCAGTGTGATCAACATCACCAGCAGGCGCGGCAGAAAGCTCAAGGTCTGCTCGTTGATCTGGGTGGCGGCCTGGAACATGGCCACGATCAAACCCACCAGCAGGCTGGGAACCACCAGCACGGCAACCATCAACGTGGTCAGCCACAAGGCGTCGCGGAACAGGTCGACGGCTACTTCAGGCGTCATGCACGGCCCTCCCAGGCAAAGTCACACACCACCGAAACTGCTGGCCAGCGTGCCCATGATCAGGGCCCAGCCATCGACCAGCACGAACAGCATGATCTTGAATGGCAAGGAGATGATCAGCGGCGACAGCATCATCATGCCCATGGCCATGAGCACGCTGGCCACCACCATGTCGATGATCAGAAACGGAATGAAGATCATGAAGCCGATCTGGAAGGCCGTCTTGAGTTCGGAGGTGACGAAGGACGGCACCAGGATACTCAACGGCACCTGATCGGGGCTGGCGATGTCGGTGCGCTTGGACAGGCGCATGAACAAGTCCAGATCGCTCTGCCGGGTCTGGGCCAGCATGAAGTCCTTGAGCGGGCCCTGCGCTCGGTCGATGGCCTGTTGGGCGGTCAACTGCTCGTTCAGGTAAGGCTGCAGGGCCGTCTGGTTGATGCGGTCGAACACCGGCGCCATGATGAACAGGGTCAGGAACAGCGCCATGCCGGTCAGTATCTGGTTCGAAGGCGTCTGTTGCAGCCCCAGCGCCTGGCGCAGGATGGAAAAGACGATGATGATCCGGGTGAAGCTGGTCATCAGGATGACGAACGCTGGAATGAAGCTCAGCGCCGTCATGATCAACAGGATCTGCAGGCTGACCGAGTACTCCTGCTGCCCATCGGTACCGTTGGACAGGGTGATGGCCGGGATTGACAGCGGGTCGGCCGCCAGTGCCAACGGCGCCGCCAACAGCAGCGCCAAGGTGAACAACAGTCGCAGCGCTGCGCTCATCGGGTCTTGTCCTTAGGGTCCTTGCCCATCAGTTCCATCAGCCGCTGGGCGAACTCAGGCGTCACCTGGCGGGCACCCTGGGGTACATCCACTGGCTCGGCCAGCACGTGCAACGCTTCGATGTTGCCAGGTGTATGGCCGATGAGGATCTGCTCCTTGCCCACCTGCACCAGCAGCAGCCGATCACGCGGGCCGATGGCGCGGCTGCCGATGATGTCGATCACGTGCCCGCCCTTGACCGCCGAACCTTGCATCCGGCGCAGCAGCCAGGCGAGCAGAAAGATCAGCCCGACCACCAGCAACAGGCCAAAGACCATTTGTGCCAGCTGCCCGCCCAGGCTCCCTGGAGGGTTGACCGGCGTCGCCGCAGGCGTAGCGGCGGCCAGGCACGCCTGGCTGGCCAGTGCCGCGGCAACCGCCGCAATGACGCGCACCCTGGCCTTCATCAACGCAGCTTCTTGATGCGTTCACTGGGGCTGATCACGTCCGTCAGGCGGATGCCGAACTTCTCGTTGACCACTACCACTTCGCCATGGGCGATCAGCGTGCCATTGACCAGCACATCCAAGGGCTCGCCTGCCAGGCGGTCGAGCTCAATCACCGAACCCTGGTTGAGTTGGAGCAGATTGCGGATGTTGATTTCGGTACTACCTACTTCCATCGAGATGCTCACCGGGATGTCGAGAATCACATCCAGGTTCGGGCCTTCGAGGCTGACGTTGGCATTGGGCTTGGGCGAGCTGGCGAACTCCTCCATCGGCAGGCGGCCGGGCCCCTGATTCTGGCTGGTATCGCCCAGCAGTGCATCGATGTCGGCCTGGCCGGCCGCACCGGTTTCTTCCAGCGCAGCAGCCCACTCATCGGCGAGCGCCTGGTCTTCCGGGGAGGTGATCTCGTTTTCGTTAGCCATGATTTCCTCGACAGGCATTCAATTCGTTGGGAGCGGCCGCCGTCAGCGGCGTTCGATCGGGTCGATGATCTGCAGCGCCAGGTTGCCCTTGTGCGAGCCCAGGCGCGCCTTGAAGGCCGGCACGCCGTTGGCGCGCAGCACAAGGTGCTCGGGCAGCTCGACTGGGATGACGTCCCCGGGCTGCATGTGCAGGATGTCCCGCAATTTGAGCTGACGCCTGGCTACCGTGGCCGTTACCGGCACGGCGACATCAAGCACGTCCTCACGCAGCGCCTTGACCCAGCGCTCGTCCTGGTCGTCCAGATCGGACTGGAACCCGGCATCGAGCATTTCACGCACCGGCTCGATCATCGAATACGGCATGGTCACGTGCAGGTCGCCCCCGCCGCCGTCGAGCTCGATATGGAACGTGGACACCACGACCGCCTCGCTGGGGCCGACGATGTTGGCCATGGCCGGGTTGACCTCGGAGTTCATGTACTCGAAGTTCACCTCCATGATCGCCTGCCAGGCTTCCTTGAGGTCGATGAAGCACTGGTCCAGCACCATGCGTACCACGCGCAACTCGGTCGGGGTGAACTCGCGGCCTTCGATCTTGGCGTGCCGGCCGTCCCCGCCGAAGAAATTGTCCACCAGCTTGAACACCAGCTTGGCGTCGAGGATGAACAGCGAAGTGCCGCGCAGCGGCTTGATCTTGACCAGGTTGAGGCTGGTGGGCACGTACAGCGAATGCACGTATTCCCCGAACTTCATTACCTGCACGCCGCCCACGGCCACATCGGCCGAGCGGCGCAGCAGGTTGAACATGCTGATGCGGGTGTAACGGGCAAATCGCTCGTTGATCATCTCCAGGGTCGGCATGCGGCCCCGGACGATACGGTCCTGACTGGTCAGGTCATAGCTTTTGATACTGCCAGGCTCGGATGCACTTTCAGTCTGCACCAGGCCATCGTCGACGCCGTGCAGCAGGGCATCGATCTCATCCTGGGACAGCAGGTCCTGTACGGCCATTGCGTGCTCCTACTGCAATACGAAATTGGTGAACAGCAACTGGTCGATCACGGGCTTGCCGACTTCTTTCTGGGCCACTTCCTGCACCACGACGGTCGCTTTCTGGCGCAGCATTTCCTGGCCGACCGAACTGCTGGCCAGGGTATCGAAGCCGACCCCGGAGAACATCATCACCAGGTTGTTACGGATGACCGGCATGTGCACTTTAAGGGCATCGAGGTCAGCCTGATTGCGCCCCTGCAAGGTGATGCTGACCTGCATGTAGCGCTGGCGACCATTCTGGTTGAAGTTCACCACGAACGCGGGTGTGAGCGCTTCGTAGATGGCTGCTGGCTTGGTGGTGCTGGCGCCTTCCTGCTCAGCAGGCGCGGGCTCGCTCTTGTGCATGATGAACCACGTGGCGCCCACGGAAATGCCCACGGCCACCAGCAGGCCACCCACGGCCAGGAGGATCAGTTTGAGTTTGCCTTTTGGGGCAGGGTCTTTGACTGCTTCGGTATTCGCCATGCCAATATTCCGTCGTCCATCGGGAGTAACTGGGAAGATGGCTTGGGGTGAGCAAGTGTTATGCCAAATAGGCGAGCGTCCAGGCTGGGGCCATTACACGGCCCCACCGGTCTTACATGAACAGCATTGGCAGCCGGGCGGTCACCCTATCTTCAGCCGCCTCAGGCGTAATAATCCACAGCGCTGTCCCCAATCACGACCTGCTGCTCCACAGGCCGTTCGCGCTCGGCTGCGTCGACCGAGCCCTCCCCTGCACGCGCAGCCACCCCGGACAGACCATTCCCCCCCTGCCCCTGCGCCGCCTGCCCTTGTTGCTGCTGACCTCGCGACTGATCGGCCACGTTGACATCCGGCTGGGCCAGGCCCTGCTGGGCAAAGAGTTCGCGCAGCCGGTGCACCTGGCTGTCCAGCGTATCGCGTACACCAACGTGGCCGCTGATGAAGGTCACCTGGGTAGCCTGGTCGGCGGCGACATTGACGCGGATGTTCAAGCGCCCCAGCTCGGCAGGCTCAAGCTGGATATCAGCCGACTTGAGGTTCTGGCTGGACAAGTACATGACTCGGTTCACCAGCCCCTCGGTCCAGGCGTTCTGGTTCATCGACAGCGGCTGCTGCAACGGGTTGGGGTTCACCGGCACGGCGTTGGCCGTCTTGGCCGTTGCCGCCTGGGTGAGGTTGGCCAGGCGGCTGGCGAAGTCATCGATTCGGGTATCGCTGTTGGCGCCCTTGGTGTCTTTCAACCCTTCTTCGAGCAATGCGCCAAATGCCTTGTCACCGGTGTCGGTGGAAGCTTCTTCGGCCCCTTGCCCCACCTGCGCCAAGGTATTGACGGACGCAGCCTGCGCCTGTTGCTGACCAGGGTCTGCGGCATGGGCCGAGGTGGCCCCCTTGGCTTGGGCACTGTGCTCCAGGGCCAGGCGCAGGGTAGGCAAGTTCGCCAGGGCATCGGCAGCAGGGTCGAAATCTGGCGCCTCTTCGGACGGCGGCTGATCATTGGCAGCCTGCAAAACAGGGGCTACCGCCTCGGCCTGGGCCTGGATCAGCTGGGCGCCAGGCTGCGCGTCGGTGACTTGACCGGCAACCAGGCTGGCATCGCGCATGCCAGTGTCGGCCTGGGTGGCGTGCTCGGTGGGCGAGGCATTGCCGTCATCGGCAACGCTGCGCTTGTCGGCAGGCTTGCCTTTGCCGCTTGAGGCCGCTTCAGCCTTGTCAGCGGCCTTGCTCGAAGCGTTCTTGTCTGCAGCGCCGGCAACCTTGTCACGCCCTTGCCTGGCCATCATCTGACCGAAGCCATCACCCTGCTCGCCCAGCGTCTGCTGGGGTTTGGCGGCGGTGGCGCTAGCAGAACGGGCTGCGTCAGCCTTGATGTTGGCTTGCAGCAAAGGGTTGGATGCAACAGGCATTGAGCAGTCTCCGCGCCATAAACAAAATGATCACGGGCATTACCCAGCAAAACTCGCGCCAACTCATACGGGGGCGGCAAGCGCGTGGGCTAACCTGCCGATATCCGATGATGTTCGGCACGGTAGAAGCGCTGCACCTCGGCAAACTCCAGATCAATCCGGTTGATAAGGTCTTCGATGCCCAGCAGCGGGGGATGGCGGGCCTTGTCCTCGAGTTCCTGGCACAGAGTTGCCAGCGCAACGGCGCCCATGTTGCTGCTGCTGCCCTTGAAACTGTGGGCGGCGGCGCCGAGTTCCACTGCGCTGCGGGCAGCGTGAAGTTGGCCAAGACGCCGTTCGGAATCGTCCAGAAAGGTCTGCACCAGCTGCAGATAGCCGTCTTCCATGATTTCACGCAGGTCACTGAGTACCTTGTGGTCGATATGCATGTCAGCCACTTGTTCGCTCCTTGATCAAGTCAGATTATGGCAGAGCCCGACGCGGACTCACCAGATGAACTCGACGTGCGCACAGCGCCCGCCCTCTGTCCAGCGCGCCACAGTGGACAGGCGCCTGACCAGTGCCATTCCCCGGCCACTGAGGCCTTGCTCTGGCAATGGCTGCGCAAGCACCTGCTGCACGTCGAACCCTTCGCCGCTGTCCCTGACCTCCACTTTCAGACGCCCACCAGCGGCGAGCGGTTCAACTGCAAGATCGATGCGCACGTAGCCTTCTTCGATCACCTGCAAGCGCCTGGCACGCTCCTGATAATAATCGGCAAAGCCTGGCGCATCGCATTTGAGCCGAGAATCCAGCCCCAGCACGCCATGTTCAAGCGCATTAGAGTACAGTTCGCTCAGCACACTGTAGAGGGTGCCGGCCGATGAACGCAGGCCATGTATTTCCTGCAACAACTGCACCAGGTAGGGTACCGGGTTGAAACGGCGCAGGCTTTCTCCTCTCACATCGAAACTCAGCGACCAGTCCATGGCGCTACAGCGGCCCAGGTCCTGAGGCAACATCGCCATGGGCTGCGGCAATTGCGCACCCAGCATGCGTATGTCACACAAGCTGACATCGTCGCGCGCCCGCCCACCGAAGCGTTGCAGCGCGTCGAGCAGCTCATCGAACAACAGCGCGGGATTGCGGTTGTCGGCCAATACCGCCCGCAGGCGTTGCTCACCGAACAGATGCTCCTGATCATCGGCGGTTTCGAGCACCCCATCGGACATCAGCAGCAGCCGCTCGCCCGGCGCCAGCGGCCAGACTTCAGTCTGGTCGTCAAACTGCTCAGCACCCAGAACACCCAGCGGCAAGTGCCGGGAACTCAATGCAGACAACACCTTGCCCCTAGTGGAAAGCAGGAAGCCATCAGGCATGCCGCCATTCCATACCTCCACTGCGCCGCGCTGCATGCTCAGGTTGACCAGCAGTGCGCAGCAGAACATGTCGCCAGGCAGAATGCGCTTTAGCTTGGCATTCATCTCTCGCAATACCTGCGCCATGCCGTAGCCCTTGGCCGTCATACCGTAGAACACTTCGGCCAGCGGCATGGCCCCCACGGCAGCCGGCAGCCCGTGCCCGGTGAAGTCCCCCAGCAGCACGCGCATGTCCCCGGACGGCGTGAGCGCGGCCAGCATCAGGTCGCCGTTGAACAGCGCGTACGGCGATTGCAAAAAGCGGATGTTCGGTGCGTCCAGACAGCCAGAATGGGCCACCTTGTCGAATACGGCTTTGGCCACCCGCTGTTCGTTGAGTAAATGGTGGTGGTGCCGCGCAATCTGATCGCGCTGATCCAGCACCGTGGCCTGAAGCCGTCGCAGCCGGTCCATGGCCCGAATCTTGGCTGCCAGAATGACTGCGCTGTAGGGCTTGGCCAGAAAATCATCCCCACCGGCTTCCAGGCAACGCACCAGGGCCTGTTCTTCGTTGAGTGCCGTGAGAAAGATGATGGGCACCAGGGTTTCGCCAGCCAGGGCCTTGATCTGCCGCGCCGCCTCGAAACCGTCCATGACCGGCATCAACGCATCGAGTAGCACCAGCTGCGGGCGTCGAGCCTTGAACACGTCCACGGCTTGCTGGCCATTTTCGGCAGTGAACACTTCATGCCCTTGACGCCTGACGATCTGCGCCAACAGCAGCCGATCAACCGCGCCATCTTCAGCCACCAGCACGGTCAACCCAAGTTCATCAGCCATCGGCGCATTCAACTGATGTCGAAAAGCTTGTCGAAATTGGAGATGGCGAGAATCTTGCGTACGTCGCAATTGGCATGGACGACCCGCACATCCGCCTCGTCCCCGCCGGCGTGATCGCGCAGCAGCAGAAGCATGCCCAATGCAGAGCTGTCCAGGTAGGTCACCTCCTGCAAGTCGACGATGACCGCGTCAGGGCGGCGTGGCTGGCGTTCGTAGGCCTCACGAAAGGCCTGGTGCTTGCCGAAATCGAAACGTCCCTTGATTTTGATCGTCAGCTTTTTACCGTCCTGCGAGACATCGGTTTCCACTGCCATGCTAGCGATTCCTTCGATGATGGCGGATGCGGCTCCATGAAGGTGTAGCAGTGATGGGGCGAGGGGGCAAGCGGGGATGGGAGCCGTATTGGCCGGTGGGCAGAGACCTGGGGCTAGATCAAGCTCCCCCAGCTACAGCGGCCCCTGCCGCGGCAGCCGCTGAGACAACTCGTCGAGCAAGCGCTGCTCGCGCTTGTCCTCGGCGCGCCGCGCCTCGTCCATATAGCGTTGCACCAGCTTGCGCAAGCCCTCTACCCGCGCATACGCCTGCTGCCAGGTGCCGCGGGCATTGGCGAGGTTGTTCTGGTGCCAGGTGAGGCTCTGGCGCTGTTGGGTCATGGCCGTTTCCAGCTGGCCGAGAAAGCGCTGGTAGTTGACCAGCCAGTTACCGTCTACACCCTGGCCGCCCCGGTTGAGCCACTGCTGTTGATAATCCTCGCCAAAGCGCTCCAGCTCCGTTAGCTTGGCCTGGGCCGTGGCCACCTGCTGCTGGAAATGGCCAAGGCGCTGGGCCGCCTTGCGCTCGGCTTCCTCGGCCATGTCCACCACGGGGGCCAGGCGCGCCGCACGTCCGGGCAATGCCATGGCCTATCAGCCCGCCGGGGGCGTGAAGATCGCCCCCAGTTGATCGCGGCTTTGCGCCATGCCCACGTTCTCACGCAGCCCTTGACGCAGAAATTCCACCAGCCTGGCCTGCAGCGCGATGGCAAGGTCAGTCTCGGGGTCCCCGCCCGCCACGTAGGCACCCACGCTGATCAGGTCGCGGCTCTGCGACAACCGAGACCAGAGCTGCTTGAATTTCTGCGCCTGGCGAAGGTGGTCGGCATCGACCACCTGGGGCATCACCCGGCTGATGGACGCTTCGATGTCGATTGCCGGGTAGTGACCCTCCTCGGCCAGCCGTCGCGACAGTACGAAGTGGCCGTCCAGCACCCCCCGGGCCGAATCTGCGATCGGATCTTGCTGATCGTCGCCCTCGGACAGCACCGTGTAGAACGCCGTGATCGAGCCGCCACCCGGCTCACCATTGCCCGCTCGCTCGACCAGCTTGGGCAGTTTGGCGAACACCGAAGGCGGATAGCCACGCGTGGCGGGCGGCTCCCCGATGGCCAGTGCGATTTCCCGCTGCGCCTGGGCAAAGCGGGTCAGCGAATCCATCAACAGCAGCACGTTCTTGCCCTTGTCGCGAAAATACTCGGCGATACGGGTGCAGTACATGGCCGCCCGCAAGCGCATCAGGGGCGCATCGTCAGCGGGCGAAGCCACCACCACGGAGCGTTTGAGCCCCTCCTCGCCAAGAATGTGTTCGATGAATTCCTTCACTTCGCGGCCCCGCTCGCCGATCAGGCCGACCACGATGATTTCTGCTTCGGTGAAGCGGGTCATCATGCCCAGCAAGACCGACTTGCCCACACCGGTACCGGCGAACAAGCCCAGGCGCTGGCCGCGCCCGACGGTGAGCAGGCCGTTGATACTGCGGATGCCCACGTCCAGCGGCTTGCTGATGGGGTCGCGGTTGAGCGGGTTGATCACCGGCCCGTCCATCGGCACCCAGTCCTCGGCCTTCATGCCGCCTTTACCGTCCAGCGCGCGGCCCGCGCCGTCCAGTACCCGGCCCAGCATGCTCATGCCCATGGGCAGCCGGCCACCGTCGTCGAGCGGCACCACGCGGGCACCCGGGGCGATGCCGACAATGCTGCCAACCGGCATGAGGAACACCTTCGACCCAGAGAACCCCATGACTTCCGCTTCGACCTGCACCGGGTGGTAGCTGTCGTCGTTGACCACCAGGCAGCGGCTACCCACGGCTGCCCTGAGCCCTTCGGCTTCCAGGGTCAGGCCTACCATGCGCAGCAGTCGCCCCTCGACCACCGGTTGCGCCGGCACCTCGATGGCCTCGGCATAACTGCCCAGGCGCTTGGCGAAGCTGGTACGGTCAAGGCGCATCGGCGTCCTCCACCGGCGCGTCCAGGTCAACGCTCACATCAGGCGCTGCCGGGTGCAGCGCATGGTCATGCATCTGATCGAACAACTGCGCGACGGTCTTCTCGATGCGGGTTTCCATGGTCGCATCGATACGGCTGTGGGCAGTCTCGATACGGCAGCCACCGGGAAGCAGGGTGCTGTCTTCGAGCAGGCGCCACTGCTCTTCGTGGCGCTCGCGCAAGGCCTTGGCCAGTTCGAAATCCTGCGGGTTCAGGTGAATACGGATATTGTCGGCACCCATGGGCAGGCGCTTGAGGGCTTCGCGCAGCACCTGGGTAATCTGGCTGGAATCGCTCGTGAGTTCACGGCCGATCACCTGGCGCGCCATGTGCGACACGAGGTGCACCAGGGTCCTTTCGATCTGGGTGTCCTGCTCGGCGATGGGCTCCATCAAATGGGTCATCAGCTTTTCCAGGCTGGCCAGCTTCGCCTTCAGGGACTCGTCGGCCTCTTGGCGCACCTTGAGCTGGGTGCTGTGAAACCCATCGCGCTCACCGGTTGCGAAGCCTTCGTTGTAGGCTTCCTGGCGAATAGCTTCGAGCTCTTCGAGGGTCAGCGGCTGAACGTCCTCCAGCGGCACTTCCTCGACTTCTTCCTCCACCTCGACCGGTTCGGGCTCAGGCTCGTGCGCGGGCTGGGGGTCGAAGCTGGGCAACGTCCAGACGTCCACGCCCTCGAGGTCGCGGGCCCGGATCAGGTCACTGGGGTGATGTTCTTTGGTCGACATTCAAAAACCTGTCTATCAGGGTGCCAGGCGTCATACCGCCTGCCGAAGACTGCACGCTAAGGCAGATTGCGTGCGTGACGCAATCGCCTTGCGCTGACCCATGGCGGCTCGCCGCTTAGATCATTTCCTCGGCACCTTTGCCACCGAGCACGATTTCGCCGGCTTCGGCCATGCGACGGGCGATGGTGAGGATTTCCTTCTGGGCCGTTTCAACATCGCTGACACGGACCGGACCCTTGGCCTCGAGGTCATCACGCAGCAGTTCCGAAGCACGCTTGGACATGTTCTTGAACACCTTGTCCTTGACCCGCTCGTCCGCGCCCTTGAGCGACACCACCAGCACGTCGGAAGACACCTCGCGCAGCAGCGCCTGGATACCGCGGTCATCCACATCGGCCAGGTTGTTGAAGACGAACATCAGGTCTTCGATCTGCTCGGACAGGTCGCTGTCGATTTCGCGGATCGAATCCATCAGGGCGCCTTCCACGGAGCTGTCGAGGAAGTTCATGATGTCGGCGGCACGCTTGATGCCACCCAGGGTGGTGCGGGCGGCGTTGGAATTGCCGGAGAACTGTTTCTCCAGAATCTGGTTCAGCTCCTTCAGGGCAGCAGGTTGCACGGTATTGAGCGACGAGACGCGCAATACGATGTCCAGCCGGACCTTGTGGTCAAAGTTGCTCAGCACCTCACCGGCCTGGTCAGGGTCCAGGTAAGCCACGACAATGGCCTGGATCTGCGGGTGCTCGTAGCGGATCACGTCGGCCACGGCGCGTGGTTCCATCCACTTGAGGCTGTCCAGGCCGCTGGTGTTGCCACCGAGCAGGATGCGGTCGACCAGGCCGTTGGCCTTGTCCTCGCCCAGTGCCTGGTTGAGCATCTTGCGAATGTACGCATCGGAGCCCACGCCCAGGCTGGTCTGATCGCCGACCACTTCGACGAACTCGCTCATCACCTGTTCGACCTGGTCACGGTGCACGTTGCCCATCTGCGCCATGGCCACGCCCACGCGCTGCACTTCCTTGGGCCCCATGTGGCGCAGTACCTGCGCGGCATCGGTTTCACCCAGCGAGAGCAGCAGGATGGCTGCCTTGTCGACGCGGCTCAGCTTGGCGGTAACGGCTCGGGTATCACTCATCGGCGTTGATCCAGTCTTTGACGACCTGGGCTACGCGGCCCGGGTCTTCGGCCACAAGGCCTTTGATTGCGTTGAGCTGTGCCTCGTAACCCTCGGTGGGGCTAGGCAGCAGAATGCTTGTCGGGCCACCCAGGCTGACGCGGTCGTTGGCCAGTTCGCCATCCAGACCGATCATGCCGCCCAGCTCCATGTCATTTTCAAGGGCAGGCTGCTTGCCACCCCCTGTCAGGTTGTTGAGCACAGGCCGCAATACGCCGAACACCAGCACCAGGATGAACAGCACGCCCAGCACTTGCTTGACGATATCCCAGAACCAGGGCTGCTGGTAGAACGCGATATCGGCAATCTCTTCGCCACGGTCTGGCGCGAACGGCACGTTGATCACGGTCACGCTGTCGCCCCGGCTGGCGTCGAAGCCAACGGCATCCTGGACCAGCCGGGTGAAGCGCGTCAGGTCCTCGGCAGCCCACGGCACATGGGTGGTCTCCCCGGTGGCGGCGTCCACCTTGACCTGATCGTCCACCACAACCGCCACGGACAGGCGCGTCATGCGCCCCTGTTGCTGGCGGGTATGGCTGATGGAGCGGTCGAGCTCGAAGTTCTTGGTGCTCTGTTGGCGCTTGTCGGACGGATAAGGCGCGAGCATCGGCTGGCCGGTGGCCGGGTCCATGATCTGCTGGCCATTGGCATCGACCAACGGCTGGCCAGGCTGGATGGCGCCCGCTGCACCTGCGGTACCGCCAGTGGTCTGTGGCGCCGAAGCGGCACCCGGTGGCTGGTTGCTCAACGCGCCCGGCACACCTTGTGGGCCCTGGCTGCTAGCGCGCTGCTCGTCGACCGACTGCTCACTGCGCAGCGCCGGTTGGTCCGGATTGAACTGCTCGGAGGTGGACTCGACCGCACTGAAGTCCAGGTCGGCAGACACTTCGGCCTTGTAGCGGTCGTTGCCCAGCACCGGTTGCAGGATGTTGTGCACACGCTGGGTCAGCATGCCTTCCATTCGGCGGCTGTAGTCGAACTGCTTACCGGCCTGGGTCAGGGCAGAATCCTGGATCTGTTCGGACAGCAGGTTGCCTTTCTGGTCGACCACGGTGACCTGGGACTTGTCCAGCTCAGGCACGCTGGTGGCCACCAGGTTGACGATGGCCATTACCTGGCCGGGCTCAAGTGCACGACCTGGATAGAGCTCGACCAGTACCGATGCACTGGGCCGACGCTCATCGCGCACGAACACCGAGCTCTTGGGAATGGCCAGGTGCACGCGGGCACCCTTGACGTTGTTCAGGCTCGACACGGTGCGCGCCAATTCGCCTTCCAGGCTGCGGCGGTAACGCGTGGCCTCCATGAACTGGCTGGTGCCAAGGCCCTGCTCCTTGTCGAGCAGCTCGAAGCCGACGTTGCCGTCGGTAGGCGCCACGCCCGCAGCTGCCAGCTTCAGGCGCGCACGGGAGATGTCGTCGGCCTTGACCAGCAGGGCCCCGGAATTGGGTTCCACGTTGTAGGCAATGTCGGCCGCCGCGAGGGTGTCCATGACCTGCTTGGTGTCCATGCCCGACAGGCTGGGGTACAGCGGACGGTAGTCCGGCTGCTGCGACCACAGCACCACGGCAAAGCCGATCGCCACGCTGGCAGCCAGGCCGACCATCAGGCCGATCTGACGCAGCATGGGCATCTGCGCAATGTTTTCCAGGAACGCCAGGCGCACCAGGGGTGCCTTGGGCGCTGGCGCGCCGCCCTTGGCGGGCGCGTTGTCGACGACTGCTTCAGCCATGGTCTACGTCTGCCCTCAAACCGGCATTTGCATGATGTCCTGGTACGCCTGGACGAGCTTGTTGCGTACCTGGGTCAAGGCCTGCATCGAAACGCTGGCTTTCTGCGAGGCAATCATCACGTCGGTGAGGTCGACCCCGGTCTTGCCGATTTCGAACGCGTTCGCCAACTGCGAAGAGGCCTGCTGGGTGTCATTCACCTTGCCGATGGCCTGGCCCAGCATGTCGGCAAAGGTACTTTGCCCTGGGGCCAGCTCAGGGGCGGCTGATACTTTCGGCAGCGACATGGCATCGGCCTGCATGGCCCGCATGTCCAGCATCAGACGATTGAATTCAACACCTTGGGTCATGAGCTTCTCTCTCCGGCGGCCGCATATTTTTGACAGTCATGCGGCGGATAGCCTTCGTAAAGCAACAAAGGTGCCAGCCTTATGAAAGGGTGAATACGTCTAGGAAAAAACGGGCGTATCAGGCTACGAAGCACCGTGAAGATCACGCACGCTTGGCGGGCGATGCCTAAAAGAGCGCTGGATTACCCGCGCTAGAGATGACGTCTGCAGGGTAAAACGCGACTGTCTTACTCGCCAAACAGACTGGCCTCGACGTCGAAACCGGCGTCGCGCATCTGCGCAAGCTTATAGCGCAGCGTGCGCGGGCTGATCCCCAGGCGCTCGGCCGCTTCCTTGCGCCGACCTCGCTCGGCCCGCAGGGTATCGATGATCTGCTGGTACTCGTGACGCCGCTTGTCGTCGCCCTGCTCGGCTGCAAGTCCACCTTGCCCAGATAGTGGCACAGCGCCACCTGACAAGGGAATGGCGCCATCAAGACAAAAATCCGCCGCCTCGATCACCCCGCCTTGCTGCAGGATCAAGGCGCGCTGCAATGCATTATCCAGCTCACGCACGTTGCCAGGCCAGCTCCAGGCTTGCAGGCAGGCCTGCGCGTCGGCGGACAGGCGCACGGGGGCATGCTGCATTTTTGCAATGTGACGAGCCAGCAAGCGCTCGGCCAGTTGAACGATGTCGCCGGGCCGCTCGCGCAGGGGGCGCCAGGCCAGCGGGAACACGGACAACCGGTAGAACAGGTCCTCGCGAAAACGACCGGCAGCCACCTCGCCCGCCAGGTCCCGATTGGTGGTGGCCACCACGCGGATATCCAGCGCGATGGGCTTGCGCCCCCCTACCCGCTCGACCTCACGTTCCTGCAGCACCCGCAGCAACTTGGCCTGCAAGGCCAGGGGCATTTCCGAGATCTCGTCCAGCAGCAAGGTACCCCCGTTGGCCTGCTCGAACTTCCCGGGCTGGGCAGCGATCGCCCCGGTAAAGGCACCCTTCTCATGGCCGAACAGCGTGGCCTCAAGCATGTTGTCCGGAATGGCGGCACAGTTGATCGCAACGAACGGCTGGCTGGCACGGGGGGACTGCTGGTGGATGTAGCGCGCCAGCACTTCCTTGCCCGTGCCCGACTCACCGGAAATCAACACGGTCGAGCCACTGCGCGCCACGCGTGCGGCCAGCTCCAGCAACTGCCGGCTGGAGGGCTCGCGTGCAACAGGGCCCTCCTCGTCCGTCATACGCCCGGCGGCATGCCGCTGCACAAGGTTGAGCAGTGCCTTGGGTTCAAAGGGTTTGACCAGGTAATCCACCGCACCTTGGCGAATGGCTTCCACCGCCCGTTCCACGGCCGCGTGAGCGGTCATCAGCAATACCGGCAATTGCGGCTGCTGGCGGCGCAGCTGGGCCAGCAACTGGTGGCCGTCCATGCCCGGCATGTTCACGTCGCTGATGACCAGGTTGAAGGGTTCTTCGTGCACCACTTTCAGGGCCTGCTCTGCGCTGTCCACTGCTTTGTAGGCGAAACCACCCAGGTCGAGGGTATCGGCCAGTGCCTCGCGCAGCACACGGTCATCCTCGACCAGCAACACATTCACCGTCATCACCGGCTCTCCGCCAACGACCCATCGATCAAGGGCAACTCCACCCGCACGCAGGTGCCGCGCCCCACCTTCGAACGCACCTGCACGCTGCCGTGGTGGGCCTTGGCCACCGCCTTGACCACCGCCAGCCCGAGCCCCGTACCGGTCGACTTGGTGGTCAGGAAGGGCTCGCCAAGACGGGCGAGCAGATCAGGTGCAATGCCAGTGCCAGCGTCACTGATGCACAGGTGCAGGGTCTGCTGGCGACGCCATAGGTGCACCTTGAGCCGCGCAGCGCCCTGGCTGGCCTGGGTGGCGTTTTCGATCACGTTCAGCAGTGCACCCACCAGCGTGTCGCGGTTGCACAGCAGCTCACCCAGGCGGCTGTCACACTGCCAGCGCACCGCGTGCCCGTGAACATGCGTCTGCGCAGCCTGCTGCAACGCCTGGAACAAGGCTTTCGGAGAAATTCGATCCGTGAGTGGCAACTCGCCACGGGCGAACACCAGCATGTCGCGGACCTGTTGTTCCAGCTCATGCAGACGCTCCTTGAGACTGCCAGCGAAGCGCTGCCGGGTCTGAGTGGTCAACGCCTGTTCAGGGTCGGCCAGGTGGCTGGCGTAGAGCATGGCAGCAGAGAGCGGCGTGCGAATCTGATGCGCCAGCGAGGCGACCATGCGCCCGAGCGAGGACAATCGCTCGTGGCGTGCCAACTGGTCTTGCAGGCGACGGGTTTCCGTCAGGTCGTTGAGCAGCACCAGCTGCCCCGGCTCGGCATCCAGCGAGCGCGTGGCAATGGACAGGCGACGGCCGTCGCGCAGGGACACTTCATGGCCGTCGTCCAGGCGCGGGGCAAAACTGCGGGCAATGACTTCACGCCACAGCTGGCCGATCAATGGCTTGCCCAACAACTCGCAGGCGGCCGGATTGGCTTCGCGAACGCTACCCTGCCCGTCGATGACGATCACCCCGCCCGGCAGCAGGTCCAGCAAATGCTGCAAGCGGTTGGCCAGGCGTTCTTTCTCGTTCAACTCCTCGATGCGCTGGGCGCTGACCACCGCCAGCTCGCCCTTGAGCTCACTGACCCGGGCTTCGAGCAGGCTGTAGGACTGGCTGAGCTGGCTGGAGACCTGGTCGAACAAAGCGAACGCCTGCTCGACACCCTGGCGGCTTTCCTGCTCGACCAGTGACTGCGCCTGGGGGGAAAGGGCTCGGGATACATGGGCGGCCTGGGGCATCGTGCTCTCTCGCGTGGCTGACCGTCATAAAAACGGTGTGGTGGCCAGTGCGTAGCAATACCCGTGCCGGTCATGGGGTTAAGACACCACGTTGACTGCACGCCACCGTAGCGCCCACCCCTTGCCGTACAGGCAGTCGTTGCGGCAAGGCATGGGCGCTGTCGACCTGCTCAGATGTCCCCAGGATTCAATCCGGCAACCAGGCCTTTCTCCAATCAGCCAGACGATCACCTTCGAGCATCCAGCCACTGAGGACAGCATTGCGCAGGTCATCGCCCGCCTTGGCCGTGGCATCCAGGTCGGCGATGTGCATGCGGATGGCATCCACCCAGGCCCGGAAGCGGTTCTTCACCAAGGTGACAGGTAGATCGTCGAAACCCTGGTAGCAGCGGACATCGCTGGCGATGACAGGGAAGCCACAAGCGCCATATTCCAGCAGGCGCAAGTTGCTTTTGCACGCGTTGAACAGGTTCTGCTCGACGGGTGCCAACGCCAGGTCCAGGTTCATCCTCGCCAGCGTTGCCGGGTACCGATCGATCGGAACGTTCTCGTAATACTCATGGATGTAGGGGCGCAACTTGGCCGGGCACAGGCCGAAGAATACCCACTCCACCTCATTGGCCAGCTCCTTGACGACATCGGCGATCACCTCCAGATCGCCGGTATGGCCGGCGCCCCCGGCCCAGCCTACGCGCGGTTTGCGCGACTGCCGACGCAGGGCAACCAAGCCGCTCCAGATTTGCGGCTCCAGCGTATTGGGCACTACCCGGATATCACTGTGCAGCCCCGCGAAGGCCTCGGCCAGCGGCTGGGTGGACACCACGAAGCGATCTACATAGGCCAGGCCTCGGCGCAAGGAACGCAGAATGTCTTTGGGCATGTGCGCCCTGTGGACACTCTTGAGCGGGAGGTTGGGCAGGTAGTCGTCCAGCTCGAACACCTTGAACGCTTGTGAAAACGCATGCATACGACGCATGTGTTCGATCTGCTCGTCCCCGACCTGGCGTTGCAGTACGATGCTGTCCGGCCGGCACCGCTCCAGTTCGGCAGGCGCCAGGTGGTTCCAGGACAACACGCCTTCAGCCAGGCCATCACGGGTCAACGCCTCGAGCGGTTGGATCACCCGGTAGTGACCACACCCGAACCTGTCCGCCGCATGAGCCAGGATCATCGGGAGCGGCTTCCAGGATGCCAGCGGGCGCCAACTGAGCTCATTGGGTGCCAGGGCGAAGCCATTGGTCGAGGACAGGGAGAAGTTCGGGTTGTGGTACGGGTCGGTTGCCAACGCAGGCAGCCAGCGGGCGTACAGGGCATCCTCTTGCTCGACACTCGGAGCAGACGCGACGTCCTCGCTCAGCAGCAGTTGCGCGCGAGGTGTCCACACGTTCAGGTAGCCGGCACTGCGCAAGCGCAGGCACAGGTCGACGTCCAGCCACCGTTGCAACGCGGGGGCTTCGTCGAAACCGCCCACCTCCAGGAACAGCCCCTTGTTCACCAGCAGGCACTTGCCGCTCACCGCCGAATAGTTCTGATCCACCTGCAGACGTTGCAGGTAACCCGGGGCGTCCAGCGGCATGCCGGCAAATGCCTCGCCTACCGGCCCGTTCAGCCCAAGCACATAGCCGGCATGGTGGACGGTGGCGTCACCGGCCACCAGTTTGGCACCGACCACGCCGACTTCCTGACGCATGCCGTGGTTGAGCAGCTGCTGCAGCCAATCGCCGTCCAGCACCGCCGCACCTTGGTCGAGCCACAGCAGGAAGTCCCCACGCGCCTGGCTGGCCGCCTGGTTACGCATGCGCGCCGGCGTCAGGCCTGTTTCAAAGCGCAGGCAGCGGATGGCATCGCTACCCAACTGCGCCACGGCGTTCAACCAGCCGTCTACGACGGCGCCTGCCTTGACCGGCGCGAGCAACAGCACTTCGTAGTTGCGGTGCGTGGTCTTCTCCAGAATGGTCTCCACGCACCGCTGGGCCCGCTCGGTACCGGTGCCCTGCACCACAATCATGATGCTCACCGGGATGTCATCAGGGGCGCCATACTCTAACGCGTAGCGCCCTGGCAGGGGCGACTCGACCCTGGCCTGGGCGAACCCCCGGGCCTGCAAGTGACGTACGATGACGCCGCGTTGATCCGGGCAGTCGTACAGCGACGGCGCCTCGCCGATCAACAAGGGTTCGCTGATATGCCCAAGGCCTGCGAAGCCCTGCCCCTCGATCAGGCGCAGGATGTACGCCAGCTCGAACGCCTGGCCGGCCTGCTGCTCGAAGCCGCCCATGTCCAGCCACACCTGACGATTGAACAGCCAATGCCGCGCCATGCTGGCCGGCAGGCTCAGCAGAAGGTCGAGGTTGAGATCAGGACGCAGCGCCGCGCCCATTTCGGCGCCGTCGCCGCGCAGCCCTTCGTCTGCATAAACGGCCCTGCATTGAGGTGCCGCCAGCAGGTCCAGCGCCGCGATCAGCAAGCCGCTTGGGGTAAATTCGCTGCCAGCATCCACCCTCATGAACCAGTCGAACTCACCGGCTTCGACCAGCGGGTTGAGCTGCACGCCCAGGCTGTCATCGTTCAAGCGCGCCAGTTGAACATTGCTGTGCACAGGCATCGTGGACAGGTCGGCCGCCGTCAACACAATGACTTTGACCTTGGCATACAGGCAATGCTGACTGCTCAGACTCTTTAGGGTGGTATTCACCGCCTCCGCCTGACCCTCGGCATCTACCACCACGACCCCGATCATCGGGCCGCCCCCGTGCTCATCAAGGCGCTGCTCGATGAGTCGGCGCTGCAAGGGCCCCGGCACGCGCTCGGCCAGCCAGGTCTGCAAAGTCGATGGCGATGACGATGGCTTGCCGCTCAGGAAATCGAGCATTTCCTGCCGTCCGCGCTTGACCTGCTCGCTACCACCGTCGCTGTGACGGGCATACAACTCGCGGTACAGCGAAGGGTAATCCTTGAACGCCTGCTCGGAGCGACGCGCAGGGGCCTGGCTGTCCACCCGCATGCGCACCTGCACGGTCTCATGGGGCACATGGTGGAAGAGGCTGCGTGCGCACAGGCGCAGAAGAAAATCCCAGTCTTCCAGGCCTGCCAGGGTTTCGTCGAACTCACCTACTGCCAGCGCAAGGTCTCTGGGGCAGGCGAAGGTGTTGATGGGAATGTAGTTGTTGATCAACAACTGTTCCCTGGAGTACTGCTCGTGAGGATAGCGCTGCTCGCGAGCGAGCTCCTGGCGCTGACCCGCCGTTATCTGTTCCTGAATGAACACCGCGTCGGTGTACACCACACAGCCTGGATTGGCTTCCAACCCTTTGGCCAGCTGCGCCAGGTGGTCAGGCAGGTAGAGATCGTCGTCATCCAGGAAGACCACATGGTGGCCGCGCGCCAGCCGCAGGGCCGCATTGCGCGCTGCGGCCGGGCCGCGATTGCGGCCCTGACGCAGGTAGGTGATCGGGAAATCGTAGTCCGCCAGCAGCGACTCCACGGGGTCGCCGTTGTCATTGACCAGAATGACGTCAAAATCGCGCATGGACTGTTCGGCGATACTGTTCAGGGCATCGCGCAGCAGTTGCGGGCGGTTGTAGGTGGTGAGGATGATGGAGAACTGGCTGCTTTCAGATGCCTGGGCCAGGGTTTCCAAGCGTTCGCACAGGTTTCGGACACGCAGGCCGAGCCCGGTGGCCTGTTCTTGCGGATACAACGCTAGCCGTCGCTTGAGGTGAGCGGCGATTGCCCGCTCATGGCCTTCGAGCAGCCCCTCGTTGCCGCGCTCGAACACGCCTTCAACGATGCAGGTGTGACCTTCCAAGGGCGCCGATGACACATAGAACTCGTGTGAATGTTGCGCGGCATGCACGCGGTAGCTGACCCCCGGCACCGTGGTGAACACGAAGTCCGGATAGCGTTCGGCGAGCTGGACCATCAGCAGCCAGTCTCCCGCGCCACGAATGCGAACATCACGTCGCCATACCTCGAAGAACGCATCCCTTCGAATAATGGCCGCGGACGGGGTGATGTAGCTGTCGTAGACAAGCAGATCAGCCAGTTCATGGCGTCCGCCAGCATAGTCCGCATCCCGATGACCTGGATGGCGTGGGCCGGAAAGGGGCTCGCCTTGTTCGTTGACCCAGCTGATAGGGCTGTAGCCCAGCGCGTGGGCCGGGTTGCCTTGGAGTATCGGCAACAGACGTTGCAGGTGGCCCGGGTTCATGAAATCGTCCGCCATGAACAGGACGAGATAGGTGCCCTTGGCGACCCAGAAACCGTTTTGTGAGCTGTTACCGGCTCCGATGTTGCGCCGATTGCGCATGTAGCGCACCCGTGGCTCAGCGGAAAACGCCGCCATCACCTGGGCAGTGTCGTCGGTGGATGCGTTGTCCAGTACGAGGACTTCGATGTCATCGATGCCCTGGTCCAGGACCGACCTGACCGCCTGCCCCAAGTAGCAACCGTAGTTGTAGGCCGGAATGACCACACTGACCAAAGGCCCGTCACCTCGAACCTGCGCTGCGTCCAACGCAATGGCGCAGGTCAGTGCGTTGATCCAGAAATCGACGGTGTACGGGTAGATGCGCTCATCCGGGCGCGCGCTGCCGAGCATCAAAAAGGCGTGCAAGCGGCTCACCATGGCCTGGTAGTGCCCCGCGCTCATGCCATCAAGGCTGGCCCAGAGCGCCTCATCGTCAACGTAGGCGCTGGCATCGACATAGCAATCGGCTGGAACCCAGTCAGGCACCGGTGAGCAGGCCCTGTGAACCGGCACAGCACCGGCCAGCAAGCACGCTTGCCATTGAGAGGACAGCCACCCCGGCACCTCAGGTTCCTGGTCACACAAGGCGAAGTGGGCGTGCGCCAGCTCGACAGCGTCGCGCCCAAACACCCGAACCTTGTTCACAACAGAAGGCCGTGGTGTGCATTCGGCAAGCGGAAGCTCTAGGGGTTGGTTGAGCCGAACCAGGCGCTGGCCTGTGAACGCCTGACCGGCGGGCAAGAACACGCGATCAAACCGTTCGAGCCACGGCTTGCTGAAAACGTCGGCTTGCAAAGCCAGCACATAGTGTCGAGTGGTGGCCAGGAGTGAAAGGTGTGGAGTACCCGCCCAGGTCTGCTGGATAAGCAGCACGGCATCGTAGTCGCCGTTGCTATCGGAACACATCAGCCGCTCGAAGCGCAGGCCATTGCCATCGCCGTAGGCCTGCAGTGGCGCGAGCGGCAGCAAAGCCTGCAGGGTCTGCCACTGGTCATCGCTCAGACAGAACGCCTCTGGCGCCTGCCCCACCTGAACTCCGGCAATCCCTACGCGCCATGGGGTTCCCTGGCACCTACCGCCTGCAATTGAGGCCCAATCCATCACCTACCCTCTTCTTACGGCCTCGCCTACACGCAGCCTTTTTGTATTAATTTCGATGGCCCAGGGCTTTGGCCCAGGCAGCCATGCTGTCGATTGATTGGTCCAGCGTTGTCCAGACATCCAGGCCCAGCGAGCGAGCCTTGCCGATGTCGGGCACGTAATAAGAAGCCGCCGCGCCGTCAGCACGCCCCAGAATGCGCACTGGCTTGCCCGGGCCTATGCGCCCGACCACACGGCGTGCCAGGTCCGCGATACTGATCGCCTGATCCGAACCCACGTTGTAGGCCTCACCTGCCTTGCCGCGCACAAGCAATGCCAGCAACCAGACGGACAAGTCCGCACCATGCAGGTAGCTGCGCACTGCGCTGCCGCAGGAATTGATGACAATCTCATCCTTGTACAAAGCGTCCCTGATGAAATTACCCATGGCGAAGTGGCCGTCGAGTGGTAGCCCTGGTCCGGCAAACGCAAAGCAGCGCGCCATGATTACGTCGATGCCGTGCCTTGCTGCATAAATCGCGCCTAAGGTTTCCTGCGCGCGTTTTCCCTCCGCATAAGCGCTGTTGGCCGAGTGACTGACACAGGCCCCGGTAAAGGCTTCATCCAACGTGATGTGCCGGTGGGTGCTTGCGCTAAGGGCCCCATATTGCGCCCCGGAACCTGTCATGAGCACACGGGCGTTTTGTTGCACGGCCAGGTCCAGCACCCTGCGAGCGCCGGTGACGATGGTGTCGAAAAGCGCCAGCGGATTCTCATGGGCGGCGGCGTGCGTGTCAGTGGCGGCATGGATGATCAGGTGGATCGGTTGACCCTCCCAGACCAGGCTATCTCGCACATCTGCGCCCAGCCAGCGTAGCCAGCGGCAGTCACGATAGCCGGGCTGGGCCGTCAGGAAACGTGCGGGGTCGCGGACCAATACCGTGACATCAACCTGAGTGCCGCGCTCGTTCAGGTACTCGAAAAGGGCCAGCAGCCATGAGCCGAAAAAACCGGTGCCGCCGGTAAGCAGAACATGTTTGCCAGCGAGTGCATCATGCAGAGCGAATGGCGGCGCGACAGCCTCCAAGGCGCATCTGATCAGAGGGGAATTCAAGCAAACCATGGATGTTGGCTCAGTGACTCGATGACAAGAAGGCGAACGAAACGAACACCCCGTGACCGGTTAGGTATCCTTGATGCACGTCCAGCATCATCGATAGAAATACAGGGTGATGTCTTCCAGGATGTCCGCGTACAGGCGGATACCGACCTTGTAGTCTTGGCCGATGGCCTGCACTTGATCGATCAACTTCCAATAGTCGTCGGATCGATGATAGGCGCACACGGCAAGCACAGGCTGATCACGCTCGATGATTGCACGTGCCCCCCTTAAAGCAGAGGCTTCCATGCCCTCGATATCGAGCTTGAACAAGCCCACCTTACCGGCCACCACGCCATCGAGTGGCACACCTTGAATGAAGGACGTAATCGCCGAGGGAATATCGCTGCTCAGCTCGCCCGCAATGTCATAGGACAGGGCCGGCTGGTAGAGGGCTCGGCTCGGGGCCTCGTCCAGCCCCATGTTGAAGACCCATACCTCGGGACGATCGCAGAAGCGCTTCAACGCCTCGTAATAAGCGGGCAACTCAGGCTCGAATAGCCAGGCTTGATGAACAGGCCCAAAGTGGGCCTCCAGACGCGCCAGGGTATCGCCTGCCGCGGCGCCAGCGTCCACAAACCGCGCAGCGTGACGGGGCTGAACGAATGTTCGGTCGAAATACTCATCGTCCCAGGGAGACTTCACCGATTCGGCGCACAGCGTCGACAGCTCGATCCGCATCCCCATCAACCCATCGAACACGCGGCGTGATGTTTCATCGTCCAGGCGCAGAAATGCCGAGATATACCGCCAGGGCGCCTGCAGCGGTGCTTCCACGAAGGCCGCGAACTTCTCGCAACCCAAGCCTGGCCCGGCACCGTCGAGTGCGTACAGGCACTCGTGCAGGTTGACCAATCGTATGCCAGGCACAGCACCGAGCTGGCCCGCGATCGCATTGGCATGGCGGCCGCTGGCGACCACTACCACCGCATTATCGAGCGGCATGCCTGCGGGATGATCAATTGAAAGCCCTTCAAGCGCCTGGCCGGACTTGGCTCGGTCATTGTCCAGAAAGCCTTTGACCTCAAGGCCAAGCGTGCGCGCCTGCCGCGCTACCCGCAAACCGACCTTGAATGCCCCGAAAATGTAGAACCCCTCGTTGAGCCAGTCCCGCACCCTGTGCCTTTGCCTCGACAACTGCTTCAATTCGGCATCGGGTTCCAGCAGCCGCGCGACGTGCGGATACTGCGCAAGCTGCGCCAGGACATCCAGTTTTTCCGAATGCCTGACCACAATATGATCTTCGGCATCGGCCAGCGGAGCCTGAGACACGCAAACCGGTACGTGCCGGCCACAGGCAAGGGCAAACGAATGCACCGTGTCGTTGCACAGGTTCGAAACGTTGTCATCCACAGACGACGATTGAGCTTTCATGACATTTCCTGCCTAAGCGTGGGTATACCGTGCACTGCCGTCAATGCCCGTCCGAAGATCGATGAAATACTGCGCCGGACGTCAATCGAGTACCACATTGAAAAGCACCTCAGTACGCTGTGGATACAACGCGAGCAAGCGTGGCCTCAGGCTTTCCAGGCGGCCGGCTATCCAGTGATTCAGGCAGGGGTCCGGATCGATCAAAAGCTTCTCTTTTGCTGTGGTCGCCTGGGCATTCACCGTCAAAAAGCGCTGTGCTGTCTCCAGTACCTGCGGGTCTTTCAGCGCATCCAGCATGACGGCGATATGCGCCGGGGGGATATCACGATGGTCGAGCGCGTACTCGATCGCCAACAGGTCGTTGATGCTCTGCAAGTAGGTCCGCAACCTCACGTTGCCCGGTTTCACCAAGTAGTGCTGGAGCCGCCCATAGGTCGTCACATACCGGCGCTTGCAGAACTCGTATACCCGCAGGCACTGCTTCAGCGCGGGAAACTCACCGGTGAGAGTGCCCTGTCGATCAACCAGTACGCCGTTGCCGTAATAGAACATGTCGGAAAAAATCGAGGCCGCCTTGGGCGAGCTGGCGCCGGGCAGCACAGTCATATCAAATGCCTGGTCATGCACCGTCAAACTATTGAGGTGCTGAGGGTACGCCTGCATCAGCGTCGCCTCGGGCATATCCATGAAAACAGGCGACAGCAGTGCGCGGTCAGCGAGCAGCAGGTTCACCTGCCCGGGAACATGCGCAGGCCCGAACAGCGGCGCCTTGTTGTTGACGATGTCGTACTGCGCGGGCGTAAGTGCAGCCTGTGGTGTGTAGAGGGCCAGCAGGTCGTAATCCGACGAAGCGTTGCCCATGCCCAGCGGTATGGAACCCATCAGCGAATAATAAAGAACACGGATCGGGCACGCCTGCTCCATACGCTGGATCGAAGCCTCCACGTGCGCCTGCAGGTCGGGCATGGGACATTCATCGAATACCTTTGCACGCATTATTCAGCCACCCATTCATCAAGTACGTAATCGCAAGGCTCAACCCCGGCGTGCGTTTTGGCGAAGCGTTCGCTCACGCGGTACAACGCTCTGACTCGATGATCGAACTCACTCGCCTGATACGCGTAGCTGATCGAGCACCC
This sequence comes from Pseudomonas sp. UBA5568, assembly GCF_002425525.1. Lineage (NCBI taxonomy): Bacteria > Pseudomonadati > Pseudomonadota > Gammaproteobacteria > Pseudomonadales > Pseudomonadaceae > Pseudomonas > Pseudomonas sp. UBA5568. The sequence goes on from NZ_DIMK01000015.1 coordinate 34,575, forward strand.
CAGCAGCGCCAAGGTTTGCGCCAGGGGTTCATGGGATGCACGGTTCACGCGCAGTCGTACACCGTTGAGGTTCACTTTGCCAGAGGCGCGGAAACGGTGAAGGACCAAGGTGCGGCTCACCCTGAGCAATGCCTCCCAGCAAGCACTTTCCGCGCGATAAGGTGCTCTGAGGAAGTACGGGTGATGGACCGGATACGGCAGCTCGGCGGCCTGCTCGTGCTCCAAGCACTCGACCACTCGCTGCAAGGCAGGCTGGTTGAGATAACGCTCGTAGTCGGTGATCGACAGCCGCAGTGGCACGAGCGAGCGCTTGCGGTGGATCAGGAAAGCCGCGCGATGCTTGCCGCTGTCCATGTTGAAGTGCCCTTGGTGCTCGTTCCAGTCGGCGCTGACCGCATGGTTGACGAAAAACAGCGGGTCGATGGATTCGGTCTGCCGCATACGCTCATACACCTGCCTGCGGCTGCGAAGCACATTGCCAACCCATGCATCGGTTTGCGCGATGCCGAACTGATCAGCCGCCGGACGACAATACAGGTCGATATAGTGATGGGGAGCCGCGTCTGTCTCGCCATCGAACCACCTGAACAGCTCCAGGTAAGGAAAAAGCGTGAAGACCGGGCTGTCTTTGAACAGCCCATTGCCATCGCGGCGTGCGCACACCAGGGCGGCAGGAATCCACGCCAACACCTGATCGCCTTCGGTGCTGATCAGTGCGTCGTCCTTGAACACCGGCTGCAGAAGCCCCTTCACGGCAGGGACCTCAACGGGCAGGCTCAGCTGCTCGTCCAGTACCGCATTGAAGACCTTGGCCATGAGCTCCCTGTCGGCCGCGCAGCGCCACGCCATGTTGGAGCCGTTGACGGGGCAGAACACCACCCGCTCGAACCCCTCGGCTGCCAAGTGCTGCGCGATGCTCTCGTGCTCGAAGATATTGTTCACACACACGATTACCCACGCGGCTTTGTCTGCCTTGTCGACCGATGTAACAGGCAAGCCTTCGTGATGGACAATTTCGTCAGCGCGCTTGTCGATGAAGCCCGTTACGTTGCAGCGTCCCCTGAGGTAACGCAGGATCATGGTGCCGCGGTGTGCTGCACCATAAAGAATGACAGGCGTTTGGGCAGTCCACATCATGATGGGCGTACGCTCCTGAGCAAGCCTGAGAACGCAGCTGTTGGCGCCTGTTCTCGGACCGGGAATGACATGAAGGCTGGGTGCTTGACCACTGTTGGGAGCGACGCAAGGCCACGGCAGTGGTCCATCAGCGCCTGTGCTTCAGGTTCCTTGAAATAGGCCTCCCATTCCGACCGCTTCATCTTGAGCGGGATACCGTCGAACCCCTGGCGCTCCAGGTAGAACGCCCGGTGCGAACCGTCCAGGATATTGAACCTGTGCAGGTGAGGGTCGAACAGTGCAACCGATGCGGCCTCGCGGTAGTAATCGCCCAGGTCGAAGAAGGTTTTCGCATGATAAAAGTCCAGCTGCTCCTGGGTGAACACCTGCTCGCAGGGCAACATCGCCTTCACCGCAGGATCGCCTATCGGTACATTGGTCGCCTTGTCGATCACATCGGCGCCCTGATCCTGCCACTTGAAGTAGTCGGCGTAATCATGGTCCAGCCCAGGGTATGACCGCTTGACGGTGAAGACGTCGTCTTTGTGTACGACGGCGGTGATGTAGCCCGACGACTCGCTCAACACGAAATCCTGGGCGCGTAAGCTGTTCAGGTCGTCATAACCGACGAATGTGACCGAGGTGTCGCCCGAGTAATACGCGTTCCAGGCTCGCGTCATGGCGGCTGCCCGCTGGCCGCGAAGAAATACAGGTAAATGCAGGATGTTCGTATAACCCACGCGGCACAGGTCACGCGCGATGGCCGGATGCGCCAGGCCGTTGCCTATCGCCACGAACACGCCCGTGTTTCCATGGGCCTGGAAGCACGCCTGTGCATTCATCACCGGCACAGGGGCATTGGCGACACCTTCGGGCGTGCGGTCGATGATGGCGCAGACCTGCACGCCACTTCGCATCAAGCGCCGACACAGGCCAACGCCAATCTGCCCGCCGCCGTAGATGACGATTCGCGCGGCGGGCACAGCCGGGCGCTGTGCATTTGCAACGCCAGACATCATGATTCACCCGGTAGCGCGTATAGCACTGTGTCGAACGTGCTGGGGGAGTGGCAGCGCAGGTAGTAGCGGTAACCTAAACCATAGGCTTGCAACTGCTCGGCTATCTCCCATAGATGCTCGGCACGGTGATAGACGCTGATTGCCAGACGGGGCCGGTGCCTGCTCAGCAAACCGATCGCCCCGCGCAGTGCTGCAGGTTCTTCGCCTTCGATATCCATCTTGATGAAATTGGGCTCAAAGCCGGGCAATGCATCATCCAGGCGAACGCAACACACAGGATCTCCACCAACGTCCACCAAGTGCCCCCCCGCCCCCAGGCTGGGGTCGTAACCACTCAGTCGGTTGCTGTCCGATACGCCGCAGGGAATGTGCACGGCTCCCGCGATGTGGCCCAGCTGCGCCGTCAAGCGGCAGTAGTTGCTCAAATCAGGCTCGAAGGTGGCCAGGCCGGCAAACGTCAATCCCGCCTCCTCGAACGCCTGGACCGTATCGCCCACATAGGCACCACAATCGATGAATCGCAGCGGCTGGGGCGGTGCCGGCAGGTCGGCCGGAAAATACTGTTGTCCCGTCGCAGGCGGCAGGCAACGAGGATCACCGCAGGTTCGGTAGTTCACGATCGCATCCAGCAACTGCTTGCTCGTGTCATCAGCCAGTACAGACCGCAGTGCAGCAATGCGTGGTGCATGCTGTTCGTAGAACGCCGGATCTACCAGCCAGTATCGCGAAGGCTGCCCGTGCGGGTACAGGCGCACGAATTCGACCAGGCTGAGGATCCGGCCAAAGCCGAGCGCCTCAAGCCCGTCGAAAATGTCGCACATGTCCACGTAGGGGTTGAACACCGCGACGATCACGCAAGCATCGGCCGGATCATGATGCGTGGCCCAGCGTGCTGCTGTGAGCACCGGCACGCCATCGACCTTATCGAACCGTTCATCGCGATCAAGGAAAGCCTCGACGGGCTGCTCGCGAGCCGCCAGGTAGTCCTTGACGCGCCGCCCTGCCAGGCCAGCACCGTAAATGATCAGGCGGCTGGAGCCGAACTCATTCGCCATGGTCCGCCACCTTGATCAGAACAGCGTGGCCATTGAGGTTGTGGATGAACCGGTAGCCGCCTGTGTCAGCCATGAACTCATTGACCAGGCGCGTCACGCCCTCACAGCCATGAAAGCCATAATCGTCGAACACCACCACGCCGCCACGTACAAGCCTGGGCGCGGCCCAGTGCAATACATCGCGCGCCGACGCGTAAACATCCACGTCGATGTGCAACATCGCCAAACGGTTACCTATGTGCTCGGCATTGACCTCCGGGAACATGCCGACCAATACACGCACGTTATCCGTTTGGCACTGCCTGGCCAGGACGCGCACACGCTGCTCATCGGTGTCCGCATGCTCACCGCCAACGTAGCGCGTGTCGTGTACCCCTGCCTTGACCACGCCATTGAAGGTGTCGGCCAGGAACACACGACGCTCGGCGCGCTGGCTGGCCATCGCCAACAGGCAACCCGAGCCGCCGCGCCATACCCCAACCTCCAGGAAGTCTCCTTCCAGGTCATCGAGCTGGCGGGCCAGCGTCCACAGCTCGTACAGGCGCATGATGTCGATCAGGGTATGCTCGCGCACAGCCCGATACGCGTCGAGAAACGCAGTGTCGTTGACCCAGGGCGCATGGCTGGCCATTGGCAGCACCCGTGCATGGCGAATGTGCGGCGCCTTTTCATGCGCCCAGTCGCGCTGATTGCGCAGGTAGCCGTAGCAAAGGCCCGTCAAGCGGCGCTTGAGCCATGCCTTCATGCCTGAGAACCCTGTGAAACTGCCATCTGCTGCGTCAGTTCTTCGCGACTGAGAAACGGATACAAATCCTCCAGAGCACCCGTCACAGGCTTGCCGTTTTCATCCATGCGTGTCATGACACGCGGGATCCGGGGCTCCTCTACCTGAACCATCACTTCGCAAATGACCGGCCCGTCGCGATCGAGTACGGCCTGCAGGTTGGCTTGCAGGTCGGCATGCGACTCGATGCGTGCGTAGCCAACACCATAAGCACTGGCCAACGGCTCCAGGTCCGGCAATCGCAGGCCGCTGCTGGCATCGGCACCGACCAGCAACTTGAAGTGCGCGCTCTGGGATGTGCGAATCGAGGCATAACCCTGGTTGTTGATGACGAAGCATTTGATCGGCAAGTTCTGCGCTGCCAGCGTGGCAAGCTCCTGAATGTTCAGTTGCAGCCCCCCATCACCTTCGACACAGACAGTAGGCTTGCGACCAGACGCCAGGCATGCACCGATGGCCGACGGGATACCGAAGCCCATGGAGCCGGTTCCGCGGTTATGGAAGCATCGCTGGCCCTTCTTCAGGCGAAGATTGAGCAGGAACAATTCGGAGGCGAAACCGGAGCTGCCTGGGGCGATCACATCCCCTTCGCCGAGCAGCGAGGACAGCTGGTCGGTGAAGTAATACATGCTTACACCCTGACTGTCGTCGGCGTGCTCGCTTTGCAGCAACGGGTACTGTTGCCGCCACCGGGCAATGCGCGTCAGCCAGTCGTCATAGGAGGGCAGTCGATCCTGACAGACCCGGGCAGCCAGCGCCTCGATGAAGGGTCTGACATCGCAGACGACGGGCACTTCCACAGGCATCTGCAGCTTTGCGATTTCGGCCGGATCGATATCCACGACCACCTTGCGGGCATAAGGCGCGAAATGGCCGTGATCATAGGCCGTCAGCGCCATGTCCAGGCGAGAGCCGAGGACGATGAGCACATCGCAATTCTGCAACGCGAAGTTGGCCCAACGCGGTGCGATGGAGCCTGGGCGGCCCGCATACAACGGGTGCTCGTCTTCGATGATGTCCATGGCCAGCCAGGTCGGCATCACCGGCACCTGTGCTGCCTGGAGCAGCGCGTTGAAGGCCTCGACCGCCCCGGCCATGCGGATGCCACTGCCGGCGATGATACCGGGACGTTTGGCCTGACGAAGCAGGTCCAAGGTTTGTTCGACCACTGCGCTGAGGTCATTGGGCTCTGCCTCGGCGTGCACTGGTGCCCGGCGCAAGGTTGTCGGGTCGATGCGCGCGGCCTGTATGTCCAGGGGCACATCCAACCAGACCGGGCCACGGCGACCACTCAAGGCAGCTTGTTCGAGACGGTCGAATACCTCCCCGACCGCCTCCGGGTCGGTCAAGGTGACGGCTGCCTTGGTGATTGGCGCGACGATCGAAACGATGTCGGCTTCCTGCACACCCAGCATACGCAGTCCGGTTCCGGCCTTGAGGTCGGCGCTCTTGACCTGACCCGACACGAAGAACACAGGTGTCGAATCCAGCCAGGCACCCAGCACGGCAGTCACCGTGTTGGTGGCGCCGGGGCCACAGGTCGTCATGCAGGCGGCCGGGCCACCTGTGAGCTTACCGGCAGCCTCGGCGGCAATGGCAGCCGCCTGCTCGTGCAGGCACAGCACTGGCTCCAGTTCAGGATGACGGCCCAAGGCATCATTGAGGTGCATGGCACCGCCGCCAGGCAGAAAATAGACCTGCCCCACGCCCAGCTTGGCCAGGCGCTCCATGATGTAATCCGCAACCCGGATGGTCTGTGTCACCTTCAATCCTCTCAAAACCGGCACTTATGCAAGCCGCGTCAAAAATTGCAGCGCCGACCAAAAGCCGGCCCCATGATCCTTGTGACCCTGCCAGACTTCAGGGATGAAGCTGACGTCGGGGTAATTGCGAATCTGCGCCCAGGTGGCCGGCCAGTCGATATCGCCGGTGCCCATCAGTACTCCCTCGCCGTTGGTGCCTTTGGCGTCGGCCACATGCAGGTGCGCCGTATGCGGCAGCAACAGCGCCAGCGCTGCCTGGAAATCCAGGCCGAAGTGGAAACAGGTCATCTGCAGGTGCGACAGGTCCAGGCACAGGCGCAGCCCGTGATCTTGGGCCTGGGCGGCCAACTCCTCGGGCATCATGAAGATGTTCTGATGACGCTGGCCGCCGAAGTGCCATGGAAACGGGGCCATGTTCTGCACCGTCAACTCGGTGCCGGCGAAATCGATCTGGCGGCAAGCATCGTGGAACCGTTCGTAGAGCACCGGGCGCATGGCCAACGGGCGCGGCGCATCGGCGGAAAACCCGCCGATGTTTGCCACGATCAGGCGGGCATCGGCAGCGGGGAAGAATTCACCAATCTCAAGGGTGGCATCCACGACGCGCTGGAGGTTGTCGATCGAGCGCTGGCGATAGGCGGGGTCGTCCGAAACCAGGTCCAGCAATTCGCTGTTCTCGAACAGCTCCGGTGCATGCACGACCAGCCGCGAACACGCGACCTCGGCCAGGTACGCCTGGGGTTTCAGGCCAAGATCGCGATAGGACAGGTGGAACTCGAAAAGGTCCGGCTCGATACGGCGGCGATAGTCGCCGAAATCGTGATAGCGCACAGGTACCCCCCAACGAACAGGCATGTCGAACACCAGCTTGTGCTCGACCTGTTGGCGCTGGAGGTCGCTGTCGAACAGGAAGTCACCCTGTGCGATGTCACGCTGGGCCGGCTTGCCCAGCAGCTCCGGTAACCGGTAGGGCGGCAGGCCCTGCCCTGGGCTGGCGATGCGCAACATATTCTGCTCGACCACGGTACCCCGGGGTATGTCACAGGCAGCGGTCACGCTCTTGCCAAGGTTTTCGCGGTTCAGCAACTCTCCCTGACTGGCGTGGCGGCCGGGCCCTTGCCAGGGCAGCGCCTGCTCCAGCTGCCGAATTCCGTCCACCAGTTGGCGAAATTCGGCAGGTTCGAGGCTAGCCAGATGATCCGGACCTTCCAGGGTGCGGTCGAGGGTAATGTGACGCTCGATCACTCGGGCGCCAAGGGCAACGGCACCGAGGGTGATCGCAATGCCGCGTTCATGCCCGGAATACCCTACCAAGTCGTGCAACTGACGCAGGCGACCGAGATAGCCCAGCTGGATATCCGTCTCAGGCGCCGGATAGGCGCTATTGCAATGCAGCAGTGCGAACGGCGTACCCAAAGCATTGAGCTGTTCGATGGCCCGGATGATCTCGTCTTCGAAGGACATGCCGGTAGATAGAATCAACGGCTTGCCCAGGCTTGCAGCCTTCGCAATCAAGTAGGGGTTGCACAGGTCGGCGGAGGCGATCTTGAGCGCAGCCACGTCGAACGAAGCCAGGGCATCGACACTGGGTTCGTCCCAGGGTGTGCACAGGTAGGTGATGCCCTGTCGTGCACAGTAGGCGCGGATCTGGCGATGCTCATCCAGGCCAAGCTCGACTTTGTCCAGCAGGTCCTGAATGTACTCAACCCCCAGGTCCTCGGCACGTGAGCCATCGGCTTTGCGTCGGTACAGGGCCTTGCGATCACGCAATTGAAACTTGACGCAATCGGCACCGGCAGCAATCGCGGCATCTACCAATTGCTTGGCCACCTCAAGGGAGCCGTTATGGTTGTTGCCGGCTTCGGCGATGACGTACACGCGCTCGCCACCGAGGGCAATGCCGTCGAGCATGATAGAAGTCATTGGATTTTGGTCCGCCAGGAAGTGACACCGCAGGACTCAAAGCGAAAGCCTTGGGCCTGACAGCCAAGTGCGCGCACTGCACTCACCACCTTGTGGCGATGCTGGGGCTGCACGTAGAACAGGAAGAAACCACCGCCACCTGCACCCAGCAGCTTGCCGCCGAGCGCGCCGGCAGCCATTGCGGCGGCATAGATATCGTCGAGACGGCCATGGCTGATGGCCGAGGAAAACCGTTTCTTGAGGTGCCAGGCTTCGTCCAGGCACAGCCCGAAATCGCGCAACTCACCGCGAATCAGGTAGCGATGCATGCGCCGGCACAGCGCCACGCTGGCATGCAGCAGGTCGGTCTGCGATGACTCGGCCTGGATCTGTTCGCGCTGCAATTGATGCAAGTGTCCCGAATCGTGGGCCATGCCGGTGTCGCACAGCACCAGGCACGATTCCAGCTCGTTACGGATCGACGCTTCCAACCGGATCGGGTGCACCAGGTTGCGTTGGTTCTCGAACTCGATCAAGTTGAAGCCGCCGAAGGCTGAGGCGTACTGGTCTTGCCAGCCGCCTGCGATGCCAAAGCACAAGCGCTCGGCCTGGAACGCCAGCTCCGCGATTTCATACGTGCTCCAACGATCCTGGCGCAGTTCGTTGAACACTGCGATGGTGGCCGTCGTGGCCGCAGAGGAGCCACCCAGGCCAGAACCGACCGGAAAATCCGATCGCAGGTACAGGTCGAAGCCGTAATGCGGTTTGATCACCGACACGATGGTGGCCAGAAGACTTTTCTGGCCGTCAGTCATCAACTGGGCCAGGGACTCATAGCTTTCTTCACGCCCCAGGTCCTCGGAAAAAATTCGAATACCGCAGTCGTTGCGCGGCACCAGCGTGGCGTGGGCATAGAGCCCAACGGTGCAACTGAGCACGGCGGCCGGGTGATCGATGAAGAAATACGTCAGGTCCGCACCGCCACCGCAGAAGCTCATGCGTACCGGCGCCCGGGCTCTTGCCAGTACTGGCACTTCCGGGCTGGCTGCCATGAGGCGGGTATAGACTTCGACCAGCCGACCTTGCTCGTCAACCGCAGGAATGGCATTGAAACCAAGGTCGAACGCCTTGAGCAACTCCTCCCGCGACGCGCCCGCCCGCACAGCCCTGAACTGGCTGTTCATGCAGGTGACGACAGGCAGGTCCGTCTGCCCACCCTGGAGCAAATGCCGGCGCACGTCGCCATTGGTCACCACACCCAGCAGGCGTTGGTCGTCAGCAACCACGAAAGCGATCTGCAATGCGCCAGCTTCGATGCACTTGACGGCATCGAGAATGCTCTGGCGCTCGCCGATGCTAAGGTTCTGCACCAGCAGGCTCATAAGGGCGTGTCCGCGGCATAGTCACGGGTATAGCGCGCGAGTGAATCAGGCGTGCCTATGTCGATGAAGCGTCCACTGTAGGCGAGCGCCTGCATCGTTTCACGGTGGAGCAGCGCCGGCAGCAGATCATGCTCCATGGAACACGCACGCACTGGGCTATCCGAAAACGTAGACGCCTCAAAGGCATAGACGCCCCCATTGATCAAGCCCGCGCCTTGCAGCCCTTTTTCCTTCAGCGCAGTCAACTGCCCGGCATCATTGAGTTCGAGGCTGCCGTAGCGGGCGCGGTCGTCGACCTGTACGGCCAGCAGCGCATTGCCTTGGGCCAGTACCATTTGCCGGTAACCCTGGACATCCACGAATGTATCGGCGTTGAGCACCAGGTAGCGTGCCTGCGCCGGATGAGCGTGCAGTGCGTTGAGGAGCGCGCCGCCGGTCCCCATCGGGCTCGCTTCCACTACCAGCGATAGCGCCAGCCCTGCCTTGGCCGAGAGTTCGGGCAGTTGGTCGGCCACCTGTTCGGCGCGGTAATGGGCGCACAGGACGGCCTCGTCAATGCCGGCACGTGCCAACTGGCGCAAGACGTGCAGCATGAATGGCTCGCCCCTTACAGGTACCAATGCCTTCTGCGAGTCGGTAACAGCACGCAGGCGCGTGCCAAAGCCGCCGCAGAGCACATAGGCGCGCATCAGCGATGCCCCTGCAGGAAGGTTTCCAGAGACCGGGCCGCATGCTCAAGATGCGCATCGGTCAAACCTGGCCAGAGGCCAATCCAGACCGTATCGTTCATGACCTTGTCGGTAACCGACAACTCGCCCACAACCCGGTACTGCCTGCCCTGCATATAGGGCTGGCGCGTCAGGTTGCCTGCGAATAGCTGGCGCGTGCCGACGCCTTGCTCGTCCAGATACCGCACCAGATCGACCCTACGGCCCGTGCCGTCCTCGCGCAAGGTGATGGGGTAGCCGAACCAGGATGGATCGCTGCCCGGGGTAGCCTGCGGCAGGATCAGTTGGTCCGTACACCCGGCCAGGCGTTCGCTCAGCCAGGCGAAGTTGCGCTTGCGCGCGGCGATGAAGGCATCGACCCGGTCCATCTGCGCCAACGCACAGGCGGCCTGCATATCGGTGATCTTCAGGTTGTAGCCAAGGTGCGAGTAGGTGTACTTGTGGTCATATCCCTGCGGCAGATCCCCCGCCTGCCAGCAGAAGCGCTTGCCGCAGGTGTTGTCCTCGCCCGGCGCGCAGTAGCAGTCACGGCCCCAGTCACGGAACGATTCCATGATGCGCTTGAGCAAGGGTGATTGGGTGAACACTGCCCCACCCTCGCCCATCGTGATGTGGTGCGCAGGGTAGAAGCTCAAGGTACCGATGTCACCGAAGGTGCCGACCATGCGCCCTTGGTACGTAGAGCCCAGGGCGTCGCAGCAATCTTCGATCAGCCATAGGCCGTATTTGTCACACAGACTGCGTACAACCCCCAGGTCGAAGGGGTTGCCCAAAGTGTGAGCCAGCATGATGGCCTTGGTCTTGGGACCAATGGCCGCCTCGATCAGCGCGGGGTCGATATTGTAGGTGCCCATCTGCACATCCACGAACACCGGGACAGCGCCGCATTGCAGGATCGGGTTGACCGTGGTCGGGAAGCCAGCGGCTACGCCGATCACCTCGTCACCGGGTTTGATCGCCCGATCCCCCAGCCGAGGCGAAGTCAGGGCGGAAAACGCCAGCAGGTTGGCCGACGATCCTGAGTTGGTGGTGAGTACGCAGCGACGACCCAGGTACTCGGCCAGACGCTTTTCGAAGGCCTGGTTGAAGCGGCCTGTGGTGAGCCAGCCGTCCAACACCGCTTCGGTCATGGCCTGCAACTCGCCGGCTCCGATCACTTTGCCCGAGGGCGGTACGCTGCTCTGCCCGGCGACGAAAGGTTTGGGCGCCATCTGCAGATCGGCATAACGGCCGACCAGCTCGGCAATCTGTTGGCGCAGCTGTTGCGCCGTGCTGTCACTCATGGGGTTCGCCTTGGTGAGCCGCGATCTGCTCGCGGGTAACGGTATTCATGTCTTGCCCTGTACGCCAGGCGAGGTGCCAGTCCAGGGTGTGTTTCAAGGTGTCGTCCAGCGACCAGCGCGGCGACCAGCCCAGCGCTTGGCGCGCCTTGCTCGAATCCAGGGCCAGCAGGCCGGCCTCGTGGGGCTGGGCATCGGCGCACACCGACCAGCGGGCCTGACCGGGCCAGCGCTCGGCCAGGCGCCGAACGATTGACTCAACGCTCGCCAGCCCTGCGCTGTCCGGGCCAAAATTCCAGGCCGACGCATAGCGTTCCCCCTCACAGAGCAGGGCTTGGCCAAGTTGCAGGTAGCCCATCAACGGATCCAGGACGTGTTGCCACGGGCGGGTTGCAGCGGGATAGCGCAGCACCACTTCCTCGCCGTGCTGCCAGGCGCGCAAAATGTCCGGCAGCAGACGTTCGGCCGACCAGTCACCCCCTCCGAGCACGTTGCCCGCACGGGCAGTGGCCAGCGCCACGCCCGAAGTGCGCAGGAACGAGTCGCGGTAGCTCGCGCACAGCAACTCCACACACGCCTTGCTGCTGCTGTAAGGGTCGAAACCACCCAACGCGTCCTGTTCCCGGTAGGGCCAAGGCCATTCGCGGTTGTCGTAGCACTTGTCGGTTGTCACTACCAGCACCGCGCGCACCGAAGGCGTGGCTCGCACTGCCTCAAGCAGGTTGAGTGTGCCCATGACGTTGGTTGCGTAAGTATCGGCAGGGGCACGGTAAGCCTCGCGCACCAACGGTTGCGCTGCCAGGTGCAGCACCAGTTCGGGCTTGAACGTCTGCACCGTGCCGGTCAGGGCCGAAGCGTCGCGGATGTCAGCGAAATCACCGGGCACATGGTTATCCAATTGGGCCACCTGCCACATCGACGGAGTGGTCGCAGCGGGCAAGGCGAAGCCCCGCAGGTCAGCGCCCAACTGGCGCAGCCATACAGCCAACCAGCTGCCCTTGAAACCGGTATGTCCGGTAAGCAGTACCCGGCGGCCCGCCCAGAATGCCGGGTTCAACGCCATAACTGCCACGCTGCCTCGCCGCTTTTCCAGTGCGCTTCGAGCAAGGTACGGTCACGCAGGGTATCCATCGGTTGCCAGAAGCCTCGGTGCAAATGGCTCATCAACTCGCCATTCTCGGCCAGTTGACGCATGGGCTGATCTTCCCAGGTGGTGGCATCGCCCTCGATGTAGTCCAGCACCGAAGGCTCGAGCACGAAGAAGCCACCGTTGATCCAGCCACCATCGCCAGCAGGCTTTTCCTGGAAACCACGCACTTGCTGACCTTCCACATCGAGAGCGCCATAACGCCCGGGCGGCTGCACCGCGGTGACGGTGGCCAATTTGCCGTGCTGGTGGTGGAATTCGATCAGACGCGGGATATCCACATCGGCTACGCCGTCACCGTATGTCAGGCAAAACGTTTGCTCGCCCAGGTAATCGCGCACCCGCTTCAAGCGGCCACCGGTGGCCGTATAGTCTCCGGTATCCACCAATGTCACCCGCCAGGGTTCGGCGTGACGGTTATGAATATCCATACGGTTTTCCGCCATGTCGAATGTCACGTCCGACATGTGCAAAAAGTAGTTGGCGAAATACTCCTTGATCACGTAGCCCTTGTAACCGAGGCAGATGATGAAGTCGTTGATGCCATAGTGAGAGTAGATTTTCATGATGTGCCAAATGATCGGCTTGCCGCCTATTTCGATCATCGGCTTGGGTCGCAGGTGGGATTCTTCGCTGATGCGTGTGCCCAGCCCACCGGCCAGAATGACTGCTTTCATTATGCTTTTCGTCCGCAATGGTCGGAGGGGTGACAAAAAACCGACCCCAGGCACTCGATGCTAGGCAATAGCAAAAGACATGCCGGTTTCGCCACGGTGCGCGTCCACGCTGACAGCGAAAAACACCTGACCGCTCCCAAGGCGATGCTCATGGGCGGCCGGTTAAGTGAGTCGGAGAAAAGTCTGCTTTGGCGGCCGCGAGCCTGGCACCCACAGGGCCTTCAACCGGTCCGAGGGTACAAATGCAGCTCTGCTTCAGTGGACAGAATTTGAAAAGCGCGGGACAAGGGGCGCCTCACTGGGTCCTGAGGCTGGATTGAGGAGGATGCAGGATGCATCACTCCTCGACCTGATCCTCGCCACCTTGACGGCTCATGCCGTACTTGCGCATTTTCTCGACCAACGTGGTGCGCCGGATACGCAGACGTTCGGCGGCACGGGCGACGATACCATTGGCATCGTCCAAAGCCTGCTGGATCAAGCCTTGCTCAAGACTGCCAAGGTAGTCCTTCAGGTCCAGCCCCTCGGGAGGCAGCATGGCAGGGTTGCTGAAGTTCGGCGTATGACCGTTGATTGCCACGCGCTCCTCAAGGTCGCTGCGCAAGCTGTCGACCATTTGCTCGTCTTCGTCATCGATGTAGCGGAATTTTTTCGGAAGCTCCGATACACCGATTACGCCGTAGGGGTGCATGATCGCCATGCGCTCGACCAGGTTGGCAAGCTCGCGGACGTTGCCGGGCCAGCCATGCCGACACAACGACATGATCGAGGCGGAATTGAATCGGATGGAGCCGCGCTTTTCATGCTCCATCCGCGAGATCAGCTCATTCATCAGCAGCGGTATGTCTTCGACGCGTTCGCGCAGCGGCGCCATTTCGATCGGGAAGACATTGAGACGGTAATAGAGGTCTTCACGGAACGTGCCCACCTCGATCATGTGCTCGAGGTTTTTGTGGGTGGCCGCGATGATGCGCACGTCGATGCTCTGGGTCTTGTTGCTACCGACCCGTTCGAACGTCCGTTCCTGCAGTACGCGCAACAGCTTGACCTGCATGGGCAACGGCATGTCGCCGATTTCATCGAGGAACAGGGTGCCGCCGTTGGCCAGCTCGAAGCGGCCGGCGCGGCTGGTGATGGCCCCGGTGAACGCCCCCTTCTCATGCCCGAACAGCTCACTTTCCAGCAACTCGGCCGGTATCGCTCCGCAGTTCACAGGTACGAAGGGCGCTTCGCGGCGCTTGGAGTGGTAATGAAGGTTGCGCGCCACCACCTCTTTGCCGGTACCGGATTCGCCCAGGATCAACACGCTGGCATCGGTGTCGGCCACTTGCTGCATCATCTGGCGCACGTGCTGGATGGCACGGCTGGTACCGACCAAACTGCGGAACAGGTTCGGCTCACGCTGGCGACCGCGCTCACGGGCTTGGTCGTACATTTCGCGATATACCTGCGCACGGTGCAGGGAATCGAGCAGTTGGCTGTAGCTCGGCGGCATTTCCAGGTTCGACAGCACGCGACGGCGCAGGTCCTCAGGCAGCTCGCCCGAAGAAATATCACCTAAAAACAAGATTGGAAGGAACTCATCCCATGAAAGCACTGTCTTAAGCAACCCAAGCAGCGTGCCGGGCGTGCTAACGGCGCCGATGAGCACGCAAAGCACTTCGCGACTCGAAGACAGGGGCTCGACCGCTTGCTGCCAGTCATGGCTGGCGCAGGACAGGTTTTCTTCGCCCAGGAAGTTGAGCACCACCGCCAGATCGCGGCGGCGGGTGCTGTCGTCATCGATCAGGAGAATCTTGGTTTCACGCCACATGCAATAGCAACTTCCCTAGTCATATCGGCGCCCGAAGGCGTGCTCGACATCATTCCGACTGAATGGTCAGTGTTCGGACGTCTGGAATACGAGAACAGGCACTAGTTAAGTCAAAAAGGGTCGCACAGTCAAATTTATGGCGCCTTTTGTTCAGTTACAGGCATCTTAACTGAACAAATGATAAACCTTTGAAGCATTCTTCGCTTGGTTGATCTGCATCATCTCATCGGCAATCGCCTGGCGTTCGCCGGTTGTCACTTCGATGAGGCTACGGTAGACATCCATGACGCCCTCGAGCTTAACCCGCAGTAGCCCTTCGTCGTAGGCGTGCGCTTCAAGCACCTCGTCTATACACGTGCGACACGCCACGTCCAGCTTGGCGATGGTATCCCAATCTCGTTCGCCCAGAGCGCCAAGCAGCGCATCGCAGGTGTCGTCGAGCCGTTGCAGTGCAGTCATGGTTAACTCCTTGCCGTCAATCGGCCGGCTGGATATCGGCAATGCCATCCCAACCGCTCTTCACGGTGATCATCAGCTGGGCGACTTCATCAATGATGCGAGCGTCGTTTTCAACGTTGGCCTGCATCAGGCGGTTGGTCATGTACACGTAGAGTGCGTCGAGGTTTTCGACGTACTCAGGGTTCTCGCTTTTTTCCGGCACCAGCCCATCGCGCAGGCCGATGATGATGTCGATTGCCTTGCCCAGCATGAGGCCTTTCTCGGCAATGTCCCCACGCGCCATCGCGCCCTTGGCCTGGGCCATGCGATCGAGCGCCCCTTCCATCAGCATCTGCACCAGACGGTGTGGCGTGGCTTCGGAAATCTGGGCATGGGAATTGACCTTCTGGTACTGACGAAGGGCTCTCATGGGATTCATCTTGCGACCTCATTACGGGGATGCGTTGGAAGGTGGATACTTACTGTATCGGGCAGAACCCGCAGAACTTTACAAGGCTTTGCAGGAAACCTGGCCAGGCGCCAGGCTTCAGGCGTGGCGCATGGCGTTAATCATCACTCTTCTTGTTCAGCGCATTGAGCGTGCTGAGCACCGAGCTTTGCTGCTGACGCAACTGGGTCACCAGCGTGTCCATGTTGTTGTACTTGTCCTGCAGGCTCTTTTTCAGGGCTTCCATGCGAACATCCAGCGAATCCTGCTCAGCCTTGAGCTTGGTCAGGCTTTCGCTCAAGGTCTTGGACCGTTCGGCCAAGGTGCCGGTGGAGGCCTTGGCAAAAGGTTCAGTGACCTTCTGCAGGCGTGCCAGCATCCCGTCCTTGCCATTGAAGAGGCTGGTCAGGTCCGCTGCGTTCGTGCTGGCAATCTTGTCCCACTTCTTGTCATCCAGGCTCAGCGCACCGCCATCCTGGGCCGAGGTGACGCCAAAGGCTGCCAGGGCCTTGAAGGTGCCGCTGCCTGAGGCCGCGTTGAGTTCTTCACGGATCGACGTCATCAGTGCACGCATGGAGGCATCCCCCGTCAGCGCAGCAGCCGTCATGGTACCGTCGGCGTTCTTGGTCACCTTGGTCTCGGCATTGACGACCTTGAGCAACGCGTTGTATGTATCGATGAAGCCCTTGAGCCCTGACTTCAGGGCACTGCTGCTGGTCGATAGCGACAAGATGGTGGCCGGCGTTTCCCCTGACGCGTTTTTTACCGACGGCCCTATCAGCTTGATGTTCAGACCACTCACCGCATCGGTGATGTCATTGGTCTTGGACTTCATGGCAATGCCGTCCAGGGTATATTCGGCATCGGTCGGCTTATCGACCACCGTGTAACCATCCTCGATACCTGAGTTGCCAGACAGGGTGATATCAGACCCTTCGCCCATCTTGGTCGAGGTGATGATCAGTCGCGAGCCGGTGGCATCGGTCAGCACGTTGGCACTCAGGCCTGCAGGGCCGAATTGGCTGTTGATGCTGTCACGCACTTGCTGCAGCGTGGCGCCGGCCGGAATGCTCAGGTCGTGCGCCTTGCCATTCTGGGTCATGGTAAGCGTGGTTGCGCCCGGCCCACGGTTGATGACCGAGCCCGCCCCGTCTGCGTAAGTCTTGCTCGATACCTTGGAAGCGGTCGCCAGCTTGTCGACGATGAGCTTGAACGTGCCATTGGCGGCCCCTGCCCCCATCGTCACGGTGGCCACCTTTTCATCCGAAGACTTGAGGCTCAGCCCGCCGAAACTGTTGGTATCGGTCATGTTGGTCAGCGCGCCCCGGAAAGCATCCAGCGCAGCCTGAATCTTGCCGATCGAGGACAACGTGGTGGTTGCCTTCAGCGTCTGGGTGTTGATCTGCGACTGCTTGGGCGCTTTTTGCGCGGCAACCAGCGAATCCACGATCGCCTGGGTGTCGATGCCCGAGCCAATCCCACTGACTGTTGTACCTGCCATCATTGCTCTCCTTGAACGGTAGCTGCCGGATCCTTGGCGAATAAATCCTTGAAAGACCCACCAACAACAAAAAACATGCCAGCCTAAGCGCGGCCTTCGAACAACAGGCTGCCAGCTTCGCTGAGGCTTTGCGCCAACTTGAGCGCCGTCTCGGAAGGCAACTGGCGGATGACTTCGCCTGAGTCGGTGGCGATGACCTTGACCACCACCTGCCCGGTCGAATCATCGATGGAAAAATCCAGCTGACGTTGGCTGGACTGTACGAATTCGCGAATATCACCGACAGCCTTTTCCAGGTCTTCGCGCGTGTGCGGCTGACCGTCAGGCGCGGCGGCTTCCTGCACTTTGGCAGGGGTCTTGGCCTCCTTGTCCACGACAGGCGACGCAGGCACGACCGAAGGATACACCTGGTTCAGCTTGACACTGATGTCCATGCTCCGAACTCCTCATGTATAAAACGGCAAAAGGGCACGTAAACGCGCCCTTTCACCTTTTACTCAGGCGCCTGAATTACTGGAGCAGTTTCAGGACCGAGGAAGGCAGCTGGTTGGCCTGGGACAGGATCGCGGTGGAAGCCTGTTGCAGGGTCTGCTGCTTGGTCAGCTCGGCAGTTTCCGAAGCGAAGTCCACGTCCTGCACGGTCGAACGGGCAGCGGTGGAGTTCTTCTGGATGTTCTGCAGGTTGTCAACGGTGGTTTGCAGACGGTTCTGGGTAGCACCCAGGCCCGAACGCACGCTGTCGATCGAACCGATGGCCTTGTCGATCACCGCCAGAGCGTTCTGGGCGTTGACGGCTGCGGTTACGTCGGTGTCGGCGATGGTGGTTTTGGTCGAGGAGACCGAAGTCGCACCGAACAACTGGCTCGCACCGGTTGTACCACCCGCGTCAGCAACGGAGTAGCCTTTGGCCGAGTCCAAGGAGATCTGACCCGTCACTACAGCCTTGTCGTTAGCAGTTGCCGACAGCGCGGTCAATGCAGCGTAATCACCCTTACCGTTCTTGGCACCCACAGAGATCGCATCCGCGCCCGCCTTGGACGTGAAGCTGAGGTTCTCACCGGTATCGGACTTGACTTCGAGGCTCTTGGTCGACTCGTCATAGTTGACGCTGATGCCCAACTTGGCAGCGTTAGATTTGAGCTGGTCGGCCAGGCTGGCAGTGTCAGTAACGCCGATGAAGCTGACGGTGCTGCTGCCAACTTTCAGATCGAAGTTGGCCGGAGTTGCAGCTGCGCCGCTTGCGACGGTCAGTTTTACTTCAGTGCTGGCGCTGGCGGTCAGGCCACCGATCGAACCGTTGAGCTTGGCAGCGATGTCCTTGGCCGAAGAGCCCGCATCGTAGCTGATGTCTTTGGTCTGGCCATTACCAGTTACGGTCAGCTGACCTGCAGCCACGCCGCTTGCGGACGGGGTGATGGAGCTCGACTTGACCTGCTGCGAACCAATGCTCTTGGCCGAGACGTTGTCCAGGGCCACGTTGATGGTTTCGTTGGCATTGGCGCCGACCTGAATGGCCTTGGTGCCATACGAGCCGTCCAGCAGCTTCTGGCCACCGAAGGTGGTGGTGTCGGAAATACGGTTCAGCTCAGCGGTCAGAGCCTGGTATTCGTCGTTGTTCGACTTACGGTCGTCAGCGCTCAGCGAGCCAGTGGCCGAAGACAGTGCCAGGGTACGCATCTTTTGCAGGATGTCGGTCGAAGCCTGCATGGCGCCTTCAGCGGTCTGCGCGATGGAGATACCGTCGTTGGCGTTCTTCACAGCCTGGCCCAGGCCGTTGATCTGGCTGGTCAGACGGTTGGCGATCTGCAGGCCGGCAGCGTCGTCTTTTGCGCTGTTGATACGCAGACCCGAGGACAGACGCTGCATGGAAGTAGTCTGAGCGGTGCTAGCCTTGTTCAGGTTTACTTGGGTAGTAACCGAAGCAATGTTGGTGTTTACAGTTAAAGCCATGACGAAATCCTCGTTGTATGGGTGCTGCGGCTTCCGGCCTTGGCAACCGCCGGATTGGCCTAGAGAACCTTCGTAATGGTTATCGTCGGATAGCCCGGTTGCTTGAGGGGTTTTTGCAAAAAAAAATGCTGGCATGCGGCCAGCCCTGGAAAATCAAGGGGTTAAGCGCGGAATTTTGGCGTCAAAAAGCGGGTTGGGGAGGTATGAGGAGATAGTGGCGTCTGGAGCGAGTCGAGGGATGACTTGGCGAACTGGAGGCTGAAGATGAGATGGCGAGGGTTTAAAGTATGCAGCTTCGCGCCAGGAAATATCGGGGCCGCTTTGCGGCCCTCAAATTTGGACCCAACCCATAAAGCACAGGGGTCAGTCCGAACAATGGCGGAATACCCCTACCCCACCGCGCGCGCATCAATCGCGATAAAGAATCGCCGAAGCCCAGGACAACCCTACCCCGAACCCACTCACCGCCACTCGCTTCCAGCTACCGTCGAGCATGTGCTTCTGCAGCAGCAATGGCACGCTGGACGACACGGTATTGCCCGTCTCCAGCATGTCTTTCACGAATTTCTCCGGGTGATGCTCCTCGAACCGGCGAGCTACCGCATCGACAATCGCCGCACTGCCCTGGTGGATGCAGAACGCATCAATGTCCGACGACTGCAACCCACTGGCATCGAGCAGCTCGTGCAAGTGAGCCGGTACCTTGACCAAGGCGAAGTTGAAGACCTGCCGGCCATTCATGAAGAACGTGCCATCGGACACCTTCAGGTGCTCGGCGCCCGAACCATCGGTGCCAAATCGCGCCTCGCCCAGCTTCCAGATGGCGCCATCGGCCATCCAGGTAGCCGTGGCCGCATCGCCGAACAGCATGGTGGTATTGCGATCTTCCGGGTCGACGATCTTCGAGTACGGGTCGGCGGTGATCAGCAGCCCGTTCTTCAGGCCCGCCGCCTCCATGAAGCCCTTGATCGCGTACAGCCCATACACATACCCCGAGCAGCCCAAGGAGATATCGAACGCTGCCACGCGGGTAGACAACCCGAGCTTGCTCTGGACGATAGCGGCCGTGTGCGGCAGGCCCTCTTCATCGCCATTCTGGGTCACCACGATCAACGCGTCGATCGACTGCGGATCGAGGTCGGGGTTGTTGGCGAACAGTGCCCGGGCGGCCTCCACGCACAGGTCGGAGGTTTCCTGCTCCGGGGCCTTGCGTGGTAGGAAGGACGCACCGATCTTGCCGAACATGAACTCTTCGTCCTTGCCGAACTTCGCACCCTGGACGTAGTTGTCCAGGCCAGCGGTGGGCACGTAACTCGCGATACTCTTGATGCCAATCATTCTGGCTTCCCAATGAAAACAGCCAAAGACCACCACTCGATCAATTGAGGGCGCCAAAAACCGGAGCGTCACCGCCTGGGGAGGGGATAAAGCAGCGCCTGCCTGCGCACCGGTAACAAAATGCTGCAACAGCTGCTGCATAGAATACAGGGAAGATGACCGTTTTGACTCATTGGTCACATTGAAATGCAACGAAAGTCAGGGACAGACGGCCAGAACGCGCCAGATCAGGACGTGGCCGACGGGTCATCTAGGCGGGTACGTCTCACTGGCCGACAACGCTGGGAACGCTCAGCCATAGGCGCTAGGACGCGATCGAAAGCGCCCAGCAGGACCCTCAGGTCCTGCTGGGTACACGCGCTTCAGATCAAAGCTTGTTGAACAGGCTCAACTGCGAGATGCGCGAGAACGCCAGCTGAGAAGCCTCCAGCATGGCCTGTTGCAGGGTCAGGGTAATGGCCGCCTGCGACATGTCCGTGTTGCCGATCGCGTTCTGCGTGGTCTTGTTGGCAACCCCCAGGCTGGTGTTTTCCTGCCGCTGGATTTCCAGCGAGCTGCCACGAGCGCCAATCGAGCCGCGGGTGATGTCGACCTGCTCGCGCGCACTGGCCAGGTTGGCGATAGCCGAGGCCACCGCATCCTTGAGACCATTGGCAACATTGGCGCCGGTAACCGGCGTGTCCAGCGCCGCACGTAGCTGGCTGATGGTCTCCAGCACGTTCTGGTTCTGATGGGTATTGGCAGTCACCGCGAACTGATCACCGGCTTCGGGCGAACCACTGACCTGATAGGTAACCCCTGCCACCGTCAGGTCAGGCGCAGTGAACGTCCCCGTGCCAACCGGCTTGCTGTCCGCGGTCAACGGCTGGGCGTAGAACTCGTAACTGCCGGGGCCGGTGAATTTGATCACCGCTCCGCCATTGGGGAACGTGCTGCGGTACGCAGCCGGATCGGTCACGGTGCTGCCCGTAATCTGGGCGGTCGAGGGGTTGCCGGCGCCGCGGGTGGTCGTGAACGAATCGGCACGGGTGGTCAGGGAAAACTCGCGACCACCCACCGCCGCATCGGCATCGGCGCCCTCCTCCAAGGTCACGGTGACCTCGAACTCCACACCGCGCAGGGCAATGCGGTTGGCCCCTTCGGTCTTGCTGTCGAAGTGGCCATTGGTCGGGGTTTCAGACGTGATGTCGTTACCGTTGACATCGGTGATCATGTATTGATTGGCGCTGGTGAACGTGAGCTTGTAGGGCTGGCCCGCCGCGAAGCTTTCGTTGTAGGTATTGCTGGATTTCAGCAACCCAGGCGATACACCGACCACGCCATCATCGACGGCAGGCACCAGCAGGCTCGACTCGGTGCGGCTCTTGTTCTTGGCCGAATCGAAAATACTGAAACCGGTGTCGTTGGTCGCCAGGTTCAACGTGTCCGACACCTGCAGGCTCAACTGGGTCTGGTCGCCATGGTAGCTGTAGGTCCCGTCGGAATTACGCACGTAAGGCGGCGTGGTGCTCTTGGAGCCGCCGAACATGTAGTCGCCATTGGCATCGCGGGAATTGAGCAAACCGAAGATGTTGGCCTCGATCTCCTTGAGCTCGGTGCTGATCGATACCCGGTCAGCATCGGTCACGCCCGCACCACCGGCGCGGATCGCCAGTTCGCTGGCGCGCTGCATCGCATCGTTGATGGTGGAGAGCACGCTCTCCTCCTGCAGCAAGGCGTTGCTGACGGTGTTGATGTTGCCGCTGTACTGGTCCAGCAGCGATTGCTGCTGTTGCAGCAGCAGCAGGCGCGCCGCGCCGACAGGGTCGTCGGCAGCGGTCTGGATACGCACGCCGGAGGTGACTTGATCGTTGGTCTTGTTCATGGCGGAGAAGTTCTTCGAGTAGCTGTTGGCGCTGGATTCGTAGAACTGGGCAGTGGAAATACGCACGGTCGCTTCTCCTTACAAGGCGTTGATCAAGGTGCTGAAGGTTTCTTGCGCCGCCTTGATGATCTGCGACGACGCCGTGTAATAGTGTTGGAACTTGACCAGGTTGGCCGCCTCGTCATCCAGGTTGACACCGGACACGGCGCTGCGGCTTTCACTGGCCGACTTGAGCACGGCCTGGGTTGCCGTGGTATCGATGCTGGCCTGGCTGGCTTTGGCGCCCACCCGCTCGACCAGGGAGGCATAGGCGGAGGTAAAGCTGGTGCCGCCGCCGGAGCCAGTGTTCACCGTGGACTTGGTCTGCAGGCCCAGCAGCGCGGTGGCATTGCGGTTATCGGCCTTGCCATCGACATTGAACGACAAGGTAAAGCTGTCGTTGGTCGCCGGGCTGCCACCCAGGGTGGTCTCCAGCGCAAAGGTGCGCGGATTGCCGCTGGGGTCGAGAATCGGGTTGCCCGATGCATCACGCATCGGTATGGACAGCGAGAGCTTGTTGTCCTGGCCCGGCACCACGGTCCCGGTGCCGATCTGTGCGCCCTTGGCATCGAACAGCTTGTAGCCCTGGGACCCACCGCTGGCTGCGTCGAACACCACGCGCACCGGCATGGCGTCCTTGATCGCCTGCTGCGTCAGGGCTGTGTCGGCACCGCCGTAGATATCCAGCGCTTGCCCAAGGTTGGGTTGGGTGATGGTGCCGGTGCCGCTGTTGCCGCTGCCAACAGCAGCGCTAACAGGGCCGGCGAACGCCAGCTTGTTGGCATCGGTGAGCACCGTGGCAATACCGGTGGCGGCTGAACGGGTAGGAATTACTTTGAAGCTGTCGCCGGCGGCCAGCGCACCGCCCTTGAGGGACAGGCTGAAGCCATCGATGACCGGCGCAGGGTCGGCATTGAGGTCGAACGAGCCCATGTCGGTGCCGTCGGAACGGCGCACGCTGTACTGATTGCCGCTGGTGAACTTCACTTCGTAGTCGTAGGTGCTCAGGGCGCCGCTGTTGGCAATGGTGACATCGAGGTTGCCCGAACCTGCGCTGTTGTTCGACGAGGCCAGGCTGCGCTGGGCGATGGCACTGGCGCTGTTGATGCTGGAGAACAGCGAGCTGCCGAACTGGCCATTGGCGTCCAGGCCCTGGCCCAGCTGGCTGTTGATGCTGTCGGCGACGACCAGCGCCACGCGGCCCAGCTCGTTCATCGACGGCGTCAACACGTCCTGACGGTAGCGCAACAGGCCACCGATGGTGCCGCCGGTGGCCACCGAGGTTACGTCCGAGCTGAACGACTCGTAGTTGATGCGCAAGGTCGCCTGGCTCTTGTCAGCCACCCCCGGCTGAACCGACAGCGGGTTGGCCCTGCTCCCGGTCACCAGCGACTGGCCGCTACCCAGGATCACATCGTAGTTGCCTTCACGCTCCTGAACGGTCACGCCCACCAGTTCGTTCAACTGGCGAACGGCCTCGCTGCGGGCGTCGAGCAGGTTGTTGGGCGTGCTGCCGGTGCCGCTGGCGGCCACGATCTGCTTGTTATATTCGGCGATGCTGGTGGTGAGCTTGTTGACCTGCCCCGCCAATGTATCGAGCTGGGAGTTGATCACATCGTTCTGCTGTGTCAGTTGGGTGCTGACGGCGTTGAAACGGTTGCTCAGGGTCTGCGCCTGGGTCAACAGCAATTGCCGCGAAGCCACATCGCCCGGTTTGGCTGCCGCCGTCTGCAGGGCCGAGAAGAAGGCCGTGAGCACCGAGCTGATGCCGGTGTCCCGGTCAGCCAGCAATTTGTCGATGCCGGTGATCTGGTCCTGGAATGCCGTGGAATCGGCTTGCAGGGAGGTCGCCGTCTGCAACTGATTGTCGAGGTAGGCACTGTAGATACGGCGCACGTCCGCCAGTGTGGTCCCACTGCCCAGAAAACCTGCGCCCATGTACTGCGAAGCGCCGGCCACTTGCATGGCCTGCTGGCGCGAATAGCCGCTGGTGGCCGCATTGGCGATGTTGTTACTGGTGACCGACAGGTGCGCCTGGCTGGCACTCAAGCCACTCAGGCCGATCGAAATCAGGCTCGACATGATGTAGTCCTTTTAAAGGTTCGTGGTGCTGCCAGCCATGGCGTATTGCGGTGTCTTCTGCATTTGCTGGGCGATGCTGATGATTTTCTTCGCATAGCCCGGGTCGGTCGCGTAACCGGCCTTTTGCAACTCGCGTGCAAACTGCTCAGGGTTATCGGCCGACTTGACCGCTTCTTGATAGCGCGAATTGTTCTGCAACAGGCTCACCAGGTCGTGGAAGCTGTCCTGGTAGGAGTCGTAGCTGCGGAACTGGGCGGTTTCCTTGACGAACTGGCCGTCGCGGAATTCGCTGGTGATGGCCCTGGCCTGTTCGCCCTGCCAGTTGCCGGTGGCCTTGATGCCGAACAGGTTGTGGCTGCTGCTGCCGTCGCTGTTGCGCATGACCGACTTGCCCCAACCGGTTTCCAGCGCAGCCTGGGCGACCAGGTAGCGCGGGTCGATGCCGATGCGCTTGGCAGCCTGTTCGGCCATCGGCAGCATGGTGGCGATGAACGAATCGCTATCGGTGAACGCCTTTTTCGGCGCCAGCGGCGGCTGGGCGATGGCGCGGCCGGTGATGCGCAGCCCGTTCTCGGGCACGGCAAAAACCTTGGCCGGCTGCTGGCCGTCGCGCACGGGGGCAGCGGGGGCCACGCCGACAGGC
>NZ_DIMK01000069.1:0-3441 GCF_002425525.1 Pseudomonas sp. UBA5568
GATGGGCCGCAAAGCGGCCCCGGGGCACCGAGCCCAATCGACGGCTCAAGCACTTACCGCTCCACCGGCCCCTGGCGACGCTGCAGGTAAACCCAGTCCACGATATCGCCCTGCGGCGAATACCCGTTCACCATCTCGCGCAGCAACTGCCGCACGCGGGTGAAGTCGTCCTCGGCCACCGCCGCCAGCAACAGCGTCAGCCCTTCGCGCAACCGTTCCCACGCCAGGTAGTCCTCGTTGGCCGCCATGATCATCGGGTGCGCGGTGGGGGATACGTCGTCGCCGATCAGCAGCTCCTCGTACAACTTCTCACCCGGCCGCAAACCCGTGAACTCGATGGCGATGTCGCCCTGAGGATTGGACGAGCTGCGCACGCTCAAGCCCGACAGGTGAATCATCTTCTCCGCCAGCTCGACGATGCGCACCGGCTCGCCCATGTCCAGCACGAACACATCCCCGCCCTGCCCCATGGCCCCGGCCTGCACCACCAGTTGCGCCGCCTCCGGGATGGTCATGAAGTAACGGGTGATCTTGGGGTGGGTAACCGTCAGCGGGCCACCTGTCTTGATCTGCTGGTGGAACAGCGGAATCACCGAACCGGACGAACCCAGCACGTTGCCGAAACGCACCATGGTGAAGCGGGTCTTGTTCACCCGCGCGATCTTGTTGCAATCGCCATACAGCACCGGCGCCGCTTCCCGGCTGAGCGCCTGCAGGATCAACTCGGACAGTCGCTTGGTGCTGCCCATCACATTGGTCGGGCGCACGGCCTTGTCGGTGGAGATCAGCACAAAGTTGGCCACCCCGGTCTGCAATGCCGCCTGGGCCGTGCACAAGGTGCCGTAGACGTTGTTGAGAATGCCTTCGGCGATGTTGTGCTCGACCATCGGCACATGCTTGTAGGCGGCTGCATGGTAGACGGTGTCCACGCGCCAGGTGCTCATCACATCGACCAAGTGTTGCTGGTTGCGCACCGAGCCCAGGATCGGCAGCAACTGCACCGACAGCGATTCGCGGGCCACGCGCTGCTCCAACTCGCTGAGGATGCTGTATAGGTTGAATTCGGCATGGTCCAGCAGCAGCAAGGTCTTGGGCCCAAGGCCGATGATCTGCCGGCACAGCTCGGCGCCAATGGAGCCGCCGGCACCGGTCACCAGCACCACCTGCTTGTGAATGCAGCGCTCCAGCAAGCCTTCCTGCGCGGGCACCGGGTCGCGCCCGAGCAGGTCGGCAATGTCCACGTCCTGAATATCGTCCACCTTTACCCGGCCAGTGGCCAGGTCGGCAAAGGCCGGCACGCTTCGCACGTGCAGGGGGTACGGTTCGAGCAGGGCGAGAATCTCTCGGCGCCGCGCACGGGTGGCCGACGGCAGTGCCAGCAACACCTCCTGGGCGCCGGTTTCCTTGAGCATCTGTTGCAGGTGCTTGGGCTTGTAGACCTGCAGCCCGGAGATGACCCGGTTGGCCAGGTCGCCGTCATCGTCGAGGAAGGCCACCGGGCGCATCACCCGGCCCATGCGCAACGCCGCCAGCAGCTGGTTGCCGGCGGTACCTGCACCATAGATGGCTACCTTGATCTGCCCGTCGTCGCGGTTGGCGAAAGGGATCTGATGGGCGCCGGTGAACCAGTCGCCCAGAAAATACTGGCGCATGATCAGGCGCAAGCCGCCGATGATCACCATGCTCAACCACCAGTAGTTGAAGATGATCGAGCGCGGTACCACCACCTCGTGGTTGCTGTACCAGTACACCACCACCGCCAGGATCAGCGAAGACAGGGTCACCGCCTTGATGATCGCCACCAGCGCATCGTTGCCGAAGTAGCGCATCACCGCCCGGTACATGCCGAAGCGGATAAACAAGGGGATGGCCACGCACGGCGCGGCCATGAACAGCCAGGTGTGCTCGACGATGGGGTTGTACATTTCCTCCACGCCTAGCCGCACGATGAACGACAGCCACAGCGCGAACCAGATGAGGGCAATGTCGGCACACACCTGGATCAGGCGTTTTTGCCGGCGTGACAGGGTGACCAGAAACTGCCGCAGCCTGTCGTTCTTCGCATTGCTCATCGGGTTTTCCTCATGGCTACGCCATCTTGTGAAAATGACCAGAGCGACTGCCGAACATACAGCCCTGTACAACCCTGATTGCGCCCGCCTTGCTGGAGCATGCTATTCCTTCTCCCCTGCCCGGTAGGCAACTGCCAACAGTATCAGAGGGGCATAGGCCACCAAGGTTCCGGTTGCCCCATCAAGTTTGAGCACCACGACGACCAACGCGACGGGCAGCAGCCAGCCCAGGTTGATGGCCGCCGCCGCCAGGCTCACCGGCCGGTGACGACCGTGGCGCCGCGAAGCGTACTGGTAGGCATGGCTGCGATGTGCTTCGTAGACCCTTTCACCGCGTAGCAAACGGCGCGCCAAGGTGAAGGTAGCGTCTACCACGAATACACCCAAAAGTATTAACCNNCCCCCAGAAGAGTAGCGGATCTATCCAACCTGCCACGATTGCCAGCAAACCCAGCACGATGCCAAGAAAACCACTGCCCGCATCGCCCATGAAGATGCGGGCAGGCGGGAAGTTCCAGATCAGGAAACCGGTGACGGTGGCGGCCAGCAGCAGCGGCAACCACGCAGCACCCGGCGCACCCGCCAGCCAGAACAGCACGGTGCCGCCCAGGCACACGCAAATGGCTTCGATGCTGGCAATGCCATCGATGCCGTCCATGAAGTTGTAGAGGTTCAACAGCCAGACCAGGTACAGCAGCCCCAGCGGCGCGGCTAGCCACAGAGCATGCAACGGCCAGCCGAACACGCTGATTGGCGGCAGACCACCCAGCCAGGCCAGCCCCCAGGCGGCTGCGGCGAAATGGCCCAGCAGGCGCCAGCGCGCGGCAATGTGCCCGTGGTCGTCCATGAACCCGATTACGGCCACCAGGCCCCCTGCCCCGAGGATGCCCACCAGCACCGACGGCGCCACGTACCCGGCCCAGCCCAGCACCAGCACACCGACCATGAAGGCCACGACGAAGGCCACCCCCCCGCCACGGGGCGTGGGCAAGGTGTGCGAGCTGCGGGCATTGGGGATGTCCAGCAGGCTGCGCGACAGCGCGTAGCGGCGCAGTGCCGCCGTCATCAGCCAGGTGGCGATGCCTGCCACGATGAGGATGGCGGTCATGGGCGGTGGTTCTCCTTGAAGGCGTGCGCGGTGGCGGCCAGGCCTTGCTCCAGCGTGTAGGGCGGTCGCCAGCCCAGCAGCTGGTGGTTCTTGGTGATGTCCACTTGCAGCGAGCCCAGCAGGCGCTGGGCCAGGTCACGTCGCCCCAGCAGCGCGGCGCCCGTTTGCAACAGCGCGGCGGGCACCGGCACCAGGCGGGCTGGACGGCCCAGCGCCCGGCCGAGGGCGCGCAGGCGGCCCCCGCCCCGGAAAAAGACCGCC
>NZ_DIMK01000060.1:0-13776 GCF_002425525.1 Pseudomonas sp. UBA5568
CAAGACAGTTGCTCCCACAGTAGATCCCGGTAGCTTTCGAATAAGCAAATCCCTGTGGGAGCGGCCTTGTGCCGCGATGGGCCGCACAGCGGCCCAGGCGGTGTTCATCCCGGACTCGACGGCACAGCAAACCCAGCAACAAAAAAGGGCTGCCAGGCAGCCCTTTCACACAGGTCAAAAAACCTGCCTCAAACACCCCGACACCGCCGGTGCCAGGCCCCCATCCTCTCAACCATAAACCGGATAACGACGGCACAGCGCAACCACCTGCTCACGCACATGGTGCCCCACCTCGTCACTGCGCCCGGTTTCCAGGGCATCGAGCACATCACACAGCCACCCCGCCACCTGCTCGCACGCCTCTACATCGAACCCTCGCGTGGTCACCGCCGGTGTACCGATGCGCAGCCCCGAGGTCACGAACGGCGAACGCGGGTCGTTGGGCACCGAGTTCTTGTTGGCCGTGATATAGGCGCTGCTCAAGGCCGCATCGGCTTCCTTGCCCGTGTAGGGCTTGGCCGACAGGTCGATCAGCATCATGTGGTTGTCGGTCCCGTCCGACACGATCTTGTACCCGCGCGCCTGCAACACTTTGGCCATGGCCCGGGCATTGGTCACCACCTGGGTCTGGTAACTGCGAAATGCCGGCGACAGCGCTTCCTTGAAGGCCACGGCCTTGGCCGCGATCTGGTGCATCAGTGGGCCACCCTGGACACCCGGGAATACCGCCGAGTCGAGCTTCTTGTAGAAACTTTCGTCCTGCCCCTTGGACAGGATCAGGCCGCCGCGCGGGCCGCGCAGGGTCTTGTGGGTGGTGCTGGTGACCACATGGGCGTGGGGCAGCGGGTCTGGGTATTCGCCTGCGGCAACCAGCCCGGCCACGTGGGCCATGTCCACCCAGAAGATCGCCCCGACCTTGTCGGCGATGCTGCGCATGCGTGCCCAGTCCTTGTAGCGCGAGTAGGCCGAGAAACCACCGATGAGCATCTTCGGGCGGGTCTCCAGCGCGATGCGCTCCATCTCGTCATAGTCGAGAAAGCCCGTTTCAGGGTCCAGGCCGTAGGGCACGATCTTGTAGTGGCGGCCCGAGAAGTTGGCCGGGTTGCCGTGGGTCAGGTGCCCGCCCTGGGCCAGGTTCATGCCCATCACGGTGTCGCCTGGCTGGATCAGCGCCAGGAACACCGCCGCGTTGGCCTGGGCGCCGGCGTGGGGCTGCACGTTGGCGTAGTCGCAGTTGAACAGGGCCTTGACCCGCTCGATGGCCAGGCTTTCGGCCACGTCCACGTATTCGCAACCACTGTAGTAGCGCTTGCCGGGATAGCCTTCGGCGTACTTGTTGGTGAGCACCGTGCTCTGGATCTGCATCACCAAGGGGCTTGCATAGTTTTCCGAGGCGATCAGCTCGATGTGGTCTTCCTGGCGATTCACTTCGTTGCGAATCGAGGCGTGCAGCTCTGGATCGAAGGCGTTGAGGGTCAGCGTCGAGTCGTACATGGGTTAAGCGTCCTTGTTCTGAATCAGGCTTGGGGTGACAGCAAGCGGGTGAGGCGTGCAGCGATGTCGTCGATCTGCGTCTCGGAGCAGATCAGGGGTGGCAGCAGGCGCACGGTGGTACCGCGGGTGACGGTGACCAGCAGGTGTTGCTCGTCCCGGGCCCGGTCCACCAGCTCGGCGCAGGGGCGGTTGAGCTCGATGCCGACCATCAGGCCCAGGCCGCGCACCGACACCACTTCAGGGTGCCCGCCCAGCGCCAGCTGCAAGGCCGCCAGCAAACGCTGGCCCAGCACCGCAGCGCGCTGCGGCAGCTGATCGCGCTGCATGATGTCCACCACCGTGCAGCCCACCCGGCAAGCCAGCGGGTTGCCGCCGAAGGTGGAGGCATGGTGGCCGGGGGAAAACAGCTCGGCGGCCTTGCCTCGGGCCAGGCACGCGCCGATGGGGAAGCCATTGCCCAGGGCCTTGGCCAGGGTGATGACGTCGGGCTCGATGCCGGCGTGCTGGAAACCGAACCAGGTGCCGGTACGGCCCATGCCGGTCTGCACCTCGTCGATCATCATCAGCCAGTCGTGCGCGTCGCACAGCTGGCGCAGCGCTTGCAGATAACCCGCCGATGCCGGGTGCACACCGCCCTCGCCCTGCACGGGCTCGACCAGCACGGCCACCACGTTGGGCGAATTGGCCGCCACCTGGCGCACCGCTTCGATGTCATCGTAGGGCACGCGGATGAAGCCTGGCATCAGCGGCTCGAAACCGCGGTGAACGGCCGGGTTGCCGGTGGCGGCCAGGGTTGCCAGGGTACGCCCATGGAAGCTGTTTTCCATCACCAGCACCTGAGGTTGGGCAACATTGCGGGCCGTGGCGTGCAAGCGCGCCAGCTTGAGCGCGGCCTCGTTGGCCTCGGCGCCGGAGTTGCAGAAGAACGCCCGCTCCATGCCCGAGAGCCGGCACAGGCGCTCGCCTAGCTGTTCCTGCCATGGGATACGAAACATGTTGGTGGTGTGCAGCAGCACGTCGGCCTGTTCGGCCAGGGCCGAGGCGATCTCGGGGTTGGCGTGCCCCAGGCTGGTCACGGCCACCCCGGCGATGGCATCGAGGTACTCGACCCCGTGCGAATCCCACAACAAGGCGCCCTGGCCCCGGCTGAACGCAACCGGTTGGCGGGCTGAGGTGTGCATGAGGTAAGCGGGAGCAGCAGACATTGCAGGTTTCCTGTACAGAGTGGTCAATGGCTGGTGGCCAGCGACGGAGTAGCGTCCGGGTGCGGCGCGGCATCGGCGGTGGGCCAGTAGTAGGCATCGGGCATGGCGCGGGCGCCGAAGATCGCCTGGCCGACACGCACCACCGTGGCGCCCTCCTCGATGGCCACTTCGAAATCACCCGACATGCCCATCGACAGCTCCTGCAACGACACCCCTTCAGGCGCAGTGGCGCGCAGCTGGTCGCGCAGCTCACGCAGCAACACGAAGCACGGGCGTACCCGCGCGGCGTCGGCCGAAAACAGCGCCAGGGTCATCAGGCCGCGCACACGCAGCGCCGGGAACGCGGGCAGTGCCTGTAGAAACGCCGCCACGTCATCGGGCACCAGCCCGTACTTGCTGGCCTCGCCCGAGGTGTTGACCTGGACGAACACATCCATCTGCCGCCCTTCGATGCGCAGCCGGCGGTCCAGCACCTCGGCCACGCGCAGGCTGTCCAGT
Organism: Pseudomonas sp. UBA5568; assembly: GCF_002425525.1. Taxonomy (NCBI): domain Bacteria; kingdom Pseudomonadati; phylum Pseudomonadota; class Gammaproteobacteria; order Pseudomonadales; family Pseudomonadaceae; genus Pseudomonas; species Pseudomonas sp. UBA5568. The sequence continues at coordinate 3,198 of NZ_DIMK01000060.1, forward strand.
GCCTGGAACTCACTGGCAAAGCGCGCCACCTGCTTGGCCTTGTTGGTCTGCAAGTGGCCGATCACCGACCACTGCAAGTCGTGCAAGTCGACCATGGCTTCCCACTTGCGCTGGGCCTCCTGCACCTTGTTCTCGCCCAGCAGGCGGCAACCGGCGGCATAGGCCAGGCGCAGGTGGGCTTCGTCGAAGGTCTTGCTGACCGGCAGCAGGCGCACTTCGGCCGGGTCTCGCCCGACCCGCTCGCAGGCCCGGGCGATGCGCTCATGCACGGCGGCCAGGTTGCGGCGAAAATCCTCGACGGTGTTGGCCTGCGGGTAGCGGCCATGGCGCGCATGCAGGGTGGTGAGGTCTTCGGCGTACTCGGTCATCAATTCGTCGCTCCTTTGGTGGGCACTGCGGCCGGTTCTGCCTGGGCGGCCTTGGCCCGGCGTGGCAGGCGACCGTTGAGCACGGCGTAGGCCACAAGGCCGATTACCAGCCCCCAGAACGCACCGCCGATGCCCAGCAGGGTGATGTTGGCCGCACAGGCCAGGAAGGTGATCAACGACGCCTCGCGTGCTTTTGCATCGAGCATGGCGTTGGCTAGGCTGCCGCCGATGGTGCCCAGCAGGGCCAGCCCCGCCAGGGTGGTGATGAAGGTGGCCGGAAAGGCCATGAACACCGCCGCCAGCGTCACCCCGAAAATACCCACCAGGATGTAGAAGATGCCGGCGGCCACACCGGCCACCCAGCGCTTGGACGGGTCTTCGGACGCTTCCTTGCCGGTGCAGATGGCGGCGGTGATGGCGGCGATGTTGAAGGCGTGGGAGCCGAACGGCGCCATCAACAGCGAGCCCAGCCCGGTGATGCCGAGGATCGGATTGGCACTGGTGCGAAACCCGTCGTTGCGCAACACCAGCATGCCGGGCATGTACTGGCCGGTCAGGGTGATCAGAAACAACGGCAGCGCCACGCTCAGCAGTGCGTTGAGCGAGAACTCGGGGCGGGTGAATACCGGCGTGGCGAATTCAAGGGACAGCCCAGCGAAATCGACCCGGCCCTGCATCACCAGGTACACCAGCCCCAGCACCAGGATGCCCACCACGGCATAGCGAGCGCTCAGGCGCTTGAATACGATGTACGCCCCGATCAGCAGCCCGACCAGCAGCGGGTCGACGCTCATGCTGGCGAAGGCGCCGATACCGAACTGCAACAGGATGCCGCCCAGCAGGCCCGCGGCTACCCCCGGCGGAATCAGGCGCACGGCTTTTTCGAAGTAGCCCGACACGCCCAGCAGCACGAAGGCCACCGCCGACACCATGTACGCCCCCACCGCCTCGGCGTAGGGCGTGGTGGCCAGGGCCACGATCAGGAACGCCGCCGCCGGCGTGGACCAGGCCGTGATGATCGGCTCGCGGCTGACCCAGCTGAGCAGCAGCCCGGTCACGCCCACGCCGATGGACACCGACCACACCCACGAGGCGGTCAGCTCGGGGCTGAGCCCTGCAACCTTGGCAGCCTGGAACACCAGAATGAAAGTGCCGCCATAGTTGACGATCACCGAAATGAGCCCGGCCACCACCGGGTGCAGCAGGTCCTGCAGGCGCAGGGGCGAGAGGGTACGAGTAGATGACATAGGTCTTGGCTCCTTGCTAGACGCTGTATCCGGCTGCGGTAGGCAGTCATTTATAGCCGCAGATTGGCTGGTTTTACCCCGACGCTTCACCGGGGCGGACCAGACCACTTTCAGTGCACTCAACCGTACCTGCGGGCGAACGCCCCCATGAACTCGCACAGGGCGGCCACCGCTTCGACGGAGATGGCGTTGTACAGGCTGGCGCGAATGCCGCCGACGCTGGCGTGGCCCTTCAGGCCATGCAGCCCGGCCGCCTCGGCCTCGCGCAGGAAGACCGCTTGAAGTGCTTCATCGGCCAGCCGGAACGGCACGTTGTTGATCGAGCGATAGGCCGGCTGCACCGGGTTGCGGTAGAAGCCGTCGCTGCCGTCGAGGGTTTCGTACAGCAGGCTGGCTTTGGTCTGGTTGCGCTGGTGCAGCACCTGCAAGCCCCCACTGCGCTTGATCCACTGCAACGTCAGGCCGGTCAGGTACCAAGGGAAGGTGGCGGGCGTGTTGAGCATCGACTGGGCATCGCTGATGCGCCCGTAGTTGAGGATGTCCGGGGTGAACCCATGGCAGCGATCCAGCAGCGCCGGGTCCATGATGACCACCGTCAGCCCGGCCACGCCCATGTTCTTCTGAGCGGCGGCATACACCAGGCCATGACGTGCGATGTCGATGGGCTTGGACAGCAGGCTCGAACAGGCATCGCACACCAGCGGCACCTCGCTGGCGGGCGCTTCGGTGAACTGCACGCCGTGCACGGTTTCGTTCTCGGTGTAGTGCAGGTAGGCCGCCTTTGGGTTCAGCTGCCAGTGCGCGACCGCCGGCACCCGGTCAAAGCCGGTGCCCTGGGCACTGGCGACCACGCGCACTTCGCCATACTGGCGCGCCGCCTCGATCGCCTTGCCCGACCACAACCCGGTGTGCAGGTAGTCCACGCTGCCGTTGTCCCCGGCCAGGTTCATGGGCACCTGGGCGAACTGCAACGAAGCGCCGCCCTGCACGAACAGCACGCGGTAATGCGCCGGCACCTCCAGCAGCTCGCGCAGGTCGGCCTCGGTCTGCTCGGCAATGGCGCGGAAGATGGGCGAGCGGTGGCTCATCTCCATGATGGACATGCCCGTGCCGGCAAAATCGTGGAACTCGTCGTACGCCTGGTTGAGCACTTCCAGGGGGACTGCGGTGGGGCCTGCGCTGAAATTGTGTGACCGTGCCATGGTGGGTGGGCTCCTGTGCGTGAACGCGCCGACGCGGTGAATACCAGGCCAGGCCTGGGTGGCGAAGGCCGGAGTCTACGGATAAACTGGCCTGCCCTTACCTGCCAGTTCATGGATGGAGAGCAGACCACATGGCGAAGACCTTCGCGCTGGACACCCTGAAGATTCGGCTCAACGACGCCGAGTTTCAGCTGCTGGACCTGCACCAGCGCATCCAGCGCGCCTTGCGTGCGTTGATCCTGGATGGCGCGCTGGGCCCGAGCCTGAAACTGCCCTCCACCCGTGCGCTGTCCAAGTCCCTGGGCTGCGCCCGCGATACCGTCGAAAACGCCTACGTGCAGCTGCACCGGGACGGTTTCATCGTGCGCCGCGGCGGCGCGGGCAGCTACGTGTGCGACACGGTGGGCGCCGAATTGCGCGGGGCCGGCCCACGCCGGCAACGGACCCAGGAGGTGCGGCGCAGCGTGGTCGCGCCCGGCGCCGAACTCAGCCAGCGCGGGCGCATGATCTTCGAGACCGGCGGCGTGCGTGACCAGCAAGTGATCAAGGCCTTCGCCACTGGCCTGCCGGAAACCCGCAGCTTCCCCACCGACGTCTGGGAGCGGCTGCAGCGTCAAGTGGTCAAGGACTACCGCGCCAGCGTCCTGCTGCACGGTGACCCGCAAGGCGCCGAACCCCTGCGCAAGGCCATCGCCACTTACCTGAACCTCGAACGCGGGGCCACGTGCACCCCCGACCAGGTGCTGGTGCTCAGCAGTACGCGTCAGGCGTTGTACCTGTGCGCGCAATTGCTGGTAGATGCCGGCAAACCCATCCTGCTGGAAAACCCCGGCTACTACGGCGCCCGCAAGGCGTTCGCCATCGCCGAAACCAAAGTGTTGCCCATCGACGTGGACGAACGGGGCATCCGCACCGACCTGCTGTTCGCCGACCGCAGCGGCGCCAATTGCGTGTACGTCACCCCCTCGCACCAGTACCCCACCGGCGCGACCCTGCCCCTGGAGCGCCGGCTGGAGCTGATCAACTGGGCCGCGCAGAAAGCCAAGTGGATCATCGAGGACGACTACGACAGCGAGTTTCACTACGACGGCCAGCCCACCGCCTGCGTGCAGGGCCTGGACCGCTACCAGCGCACCCTGTATATCGGCACCTTCAGCAAGACCCTCTACCCTGGCCTGCGCATGGGCTACATCGTGCTGCCGCCCGAACTGGTCAAGCCCTTCGCCTATGCCCGCAGCATGATGGATGGCCACACCCCGCAAACCTTGCAGCTGACCCTGGCGCGCTTCATGGAGGACGGGCACTACAACGCCCACGTGCGTGCCATGCGCAAGTTGTACGCCGGGCGCCGGGCGGTGATGCACGATGCCATCGCCAAGTACCTGAGCCCGGTGGTCACCGCCCACCTGCCGCCAGGTGGCTTGCAGATCCCCTGCCTGCTCAAGCCAGGCTGGTCCGAAGAAAAGACCATTCGCCAGGCGGCCACGGCCGGCGTGCAGCTGTCGGGCCTGAGCAGCCTGTACCTGGGCGAGCCGCAGACCCACGGCTGGCTGCTGGGGTATTCCTCGCTCACGGCCTACGAGATCGAAGCGGCCATGCTGCGCCTGGCCAACGCCCTCAAGCTTTGAGCGCCGGGTTCAGTAAGGCAGCTTGAAACGCCGGGTCAGGTCGAAGATGCCCTCGCGGATCGAGCGCTCGGTGCGGCTGTCCATGGCACCGCTGCGCACGCCCCCGAGCATGGCCAGGATCATGTCCCCGATCTCGCGGAACTCATCCTCGCCCATGCCCCGGGAGGTACAGGCCGCACTGCCCAGGCGAATGCCCGAGGTGACGCTGGACTTGACCTCGTCACCGGGCACGACGTTACGGTTCACGGTGATGCCGACCGCCTCCAGCGCACCCTCGGCGGCGTTGCCGGCAAGGCCCCAGGGGCGCAGGTCGATCACCCCCAGGTGGCAGTCCGTGCCGCCCGACACCACCAGCAAGCCACCTTCGGCCAGCCGCCCGCACAAGGCCCGGGCATTGGCCACCACCGCATGGGCGTAGGGGCCAAAACCCGGTTGCAGCGCCTCGCCCAGCGCCACCGCCTTGGCCGCGACCGTGTGCATCAGTGCAGCGCCCTGCAGGCCGGGGAACACCGCCGCGTTGATTTTGCGCGCCAGGGTTTGATCGTTGCACAGGATCATCCCTCCGCGCGGGCCGCGCAGGGTCGCGTGGGTGCTCAGCGTGGTGACGTGGGCATGGGGCACTGGCGAGGGATAGGCGCCGCCTGCGACCAGCCCGGCGACGTGGGCGATGTCGGCCATCAGATACGCCCCCACCTCGTCGGCAATGGCGCGGAAACGGGCGAAATCCAGCGCGCGTGAATACGCCGACGCCCCGGCGATGATCAGCCGTGGCCGCTCACGACGGGCAATCTGCGCCACCTGGTCCATGTCGACCAGGTGCGTCAGCGGGTGCACACCGTAGCTGACCGCCTGGAACCAACGCCCGGACACGTTGAACGCCGCGCCGTGGGACAGGTGCCCGCCCGACTTCAGGTCCAGGCCGAGGATCTTATCCTCCGGCTCCAGCAGCGCCAGGAACACCGCCTGGTTGGCCTGGTTGCCGGAGTGGGGTTGCACGTTGGCATAGCTGCAATCGAACAGCAGCCGGGCCCGCTCGATGGCCAGGTCCTCGACCACATCCACATTGCCGCAGCTGGCGTAATAACGCCGCCCCGGGTACCCCTCGGCGTACTTGTTGGTCAGCACCGACCCTTGGGCTTCGAGTACCGCGCGGCTGACCACGTTCTCGGCGGCGATCAGCTCGATGGACTGCACCTGGCGCAACCGCTCGGCATCGATGGCGGTCCACACCTCGCTGTCCACCTGCGGCAGCGCAGCGGCACTGATGCCCGGCAGCGCGTGGCCCTCTTTATAAGCGAAATGCGGCATGTGTACTCCTTGGTCTGAACGCTGGCGACAACCGCACTACCCTAGCGGCCTGCGGCGCCTGCGACCGTACCGATTACCCGCGCTGTTGCAGACCACCTGGCTTGGCCCGGCAAGCAGGCGTCTGGCCTGGGCATGCCAGAACGGGCGAAAGATGGGCCAAAGCGGTCTGGCCTATTGCCACTAATTGGACTACCCGACAAGACCAAAGCCTCATTAAGCTCTGCGCCGACTCAGCTCATGCCCCTACAGGTTTCACCATGACGATACGTATCGGCCTGTTGCCGCAAGTCGCCGCAGCGCACTTTGTCAGCCACCTGCACATCATGGTGCTGGCGGCGCTCTTTCCGCTGCTGCCTGCTTTTTTGAACGTGGATTATGTGGCGTTGGGCCTGGCCCTCAGCGTGTTCAACATCGTCACCGCGCTGGTGCAGGCCCCCATGGGGTTTGCCGTCGATCGCCATGGCGCCCGGCGCCTGCTGCTGATGGCCCTGGCCTTGGGCAGTTGCAGTTTCCTGTTGATTGCCCTGCTGCCCGGCTACACCTGCCTGCTGGTGGGCATGGCGCTGGCGGGGGTGGCCAATGCCGTCTACCACCCTGCCGACTACGCCCTGCTGTCCCGGCACATCAACCCTGCGCACATCGGCAAGGCGTTCTCGGTGCACACCTTTGCAGGTTTTCTGGGCGCGGCGGTGGCCCCGGTGTTGCTGCTGGGGGTGGCGGTAGCCAGCGGCCCGGCGATGGCCTTCGCGACCGCAGCGCTGGTGGGCTTTGCAGCACTGGCCCTGCTGTTGATACCCGGCTCGGCACTGGCCCAGGTCAGTGACGCGCCGCCCGCCCCGGCACCCAAGCCCGTGCAGGCGCAACGCGTGGCGCTGCTCTCGCCGATGATCATCAGCCTGACCCTGCTGTTCGTGCTGCTGAACCTGAGCACTGGCGCCATCGAAAAGTTTTCCGTCGCGGCCCTGATGCAGGGCCAGGGCGTGGCCTTGTACTGGGCCAACTCGGCCTTGACCGCCTTCCTGTTCGCCAGCGCATTCGGCGTGCTGGCAGGCGGTGCACTGGCCGACCGCACCCAGCGTCACGGGGTGGTGGCGGCCAGCGCTTTTGGGGTGGCGTGCATGCTGATGTTGCTGGTGGCCACGGCGGGCCTGAGCGAGCCGCTCTTGCTTGCCGTGCTGGGCCTGGCGGGCTTTTTGACCGGCGTGATCGCCCCGTCACGGGACATGCTGGTACGGGCTGCCGCCACCAAAGGGGCTGAAGGCAAGACCTTCGGCATCGTGTCCACGGGTTTCAACATCGGCGGCGCCATCGGGCCAGTCGGGTTCGGCTGGTTGCTGGACCAGGGCCACCCCAACGCGATCTTCTGGGCCAGTGCCGCCTTCATGGGCCTGACCGTCGCCCTGACATTGTTGCAGGAATGGGTAATGGCGCGGCAGCGCAAAGTCACTGCGCTGCAACTTTCATTTAAATGACCTGACGCAATAATAACGACACATTTGTACCGCAAACTTGAAGGGCGCCGCCCGCACCTGTGCGTGCCACCCAGCCGGCATAATCAAACTGAACAACGACAACCGATAGCCTGGAGTTTTAACATGGATGTTAACCATAGCGGTACCGATGATGCAGTTAAAGGCATGCTCGCCAAACTTTCAACCCTGTGGAAAACCCGCGCTGCCGTGAACCAGCCACAACCCGATTACTGGGGCCTGGCGTTCGATGCCAACAAGAACGACTTCAGCCATTCACTGCTGCCGTTTCGCAACCACCAGGCCTGGCTTGAAGCCCCCAAGGACTTGCAGTCCAAGTGCATGTCCTACGCCTGGGGCATTTATAACCTCAAGACCATTTATATTGAATGCAATGTGGTGGTGCCGGCCTGCGAAGACATTATCAAGACCCCGCCCCACAGCCATAACCGCGCACTGCTGCAAGATGTAATGTCTCAAGCCCTGCTGGATGAAGCCCTGCATACACGCATGTCGATCATGGCCTGCAACTATATCTACGACATGCGCCAACTTACCCCCCTGGACTTCAGCGCCTTCAACCTGGTGACCTGGCGCGAAGCGCTGCTGGCCAACTGCACCGCCGAATGGGAACGCCGCCTGACCCGTTTCGGCATCGCCTGCGCCAGCGAAACGCTGATCACCGACTACCTCAAGACCATGGCCGAAGACACCACCATCCAGTCGGTCTGCCACGAGGTCACCCGCACCCACGCCATGGACGAGTGGAGCCACTCCAGCGTGTTCAGCTTCGTCGCCACCGACATCGTCAACGGCCTGACCCGCAAGGAACGCCTGTACCTGCGCTCGATCATCCTGCGCACCGTGCAGATGTTCGCCAACAACGAGATGGGCGCCTGGTCGCGGGTGTTCGACATGCTGGGCTTCCCCAACGGCAACGAGATCCTGCACGACGTGGGCGACAACAACGAGATCAGCGTCTATACCGACTCCCTCGAAGCCCTGGTCAACCGCATCGGCCTGGCCGGCAATGGCCTGGAGAGCGCCGAACAGGCCGTCGAACAGCTGCGCGAGAGGGCTAGCGCATGAGTACCCCGACAGGCTTTGAAGCCGTGTGCGAGCACGTCAGCAGCGAGACCGCGCAGATCAAGGTATTTGGCCTGCGCGTACTCAACGCCTCCAGCGCCTTTCTGGCAGACCTCGTGCCCGGCCGGCATGTGGCCTTGCAGGCAACGGACCTGTCCGGCGCCCGTCAGCAACGGCTGTACTCCATTACCCGCAGGCTTGGCAACGACCAGTTCGAGCTGGCGATCAAGCGCGAAGGCCGTGGCGGGGTCTCGGACCAGTTGCACGCCACCTGCCAGCCCGGCGCGCGTTTCGACGTGCAGTTCGCCGCAGGTGACATCACCCTGGCTTCGGTCCAGGCCTGCCGCCACGTCGGCCTGCTGGCCGGCGGCATCGGCATCACCCTGCCGATCGCCCTGCTGCGCGGGCTGCACGAGCGCGCCCTGCGCGGCTTGAACGTGCCCCAGGTCAGCCTGCTGCTGTGCGTGCCGTCCATTGCCGACATCCCGTTCCTGCACGAATTGCTGCAACTGGAACTGAGCTGCCCCTGGTTCGACCTGCAGGTGTTCGTCACCCGCGAAGCGGTGCACGGCAAAGGCCACTTCAAGGCCGGCCGCCCACAAGCCCAGGACCTGCAAGCGCTGGGCAACCCGGACACCGTGGTGATCTGTGGCAGCCACGGCTTCGCCCAAGGCATGCGCGAGCACCTGCTGGCGTTGTTCCCCACCTGCCCCTTGCTGATCGAATCCTTCACCCCACCAGCCGCCTCTGCCCCGGCCACGCCAGACGATGCCCAGGCCGAAAGCCCCTTGCGCCTGCACCTTCAGCACAACGACCAAGTGCTGGAGCCCGCCGCGGGCAAGAGCCTGCTGGAGATGCTGGAAACCAGCGGCATCGCCGTACGCAGCCTGTGCCGCGCCGGCATCTGCGGCCACTGCCGACTGAAAGTCTCGGAAGGCGAGTACACCGTCGAACCCGACTTCTGCCTGACTGACCAGGACAAGCGCGACGGCCATGCCCTGGCCTGCTGCACCTTCCCCAAGGCCGGTACGATCAAGGTCGACCTCAACCCTACGGCGTAAACCGCGCCCTCACTTCTTTCATCATCGGGTTTGCACATGAAAACAGCCATCGCACTGCGCCACATCCACTTCGAAGACGTCGGCACCCTGGCCCCCGTTCTGAGTGAGGCCGGCTACAGCCTCACCTACATCGACCCCACCGTCCAAACCCTCCAGGTCGAACAGGTGATGCAAGCTGACCTGCTGATCGTGCTGGGCGGCCCCATTGGCGCCTACGACGAAAAGCCCTACCCCTTCCTCAAGGCCGAGCTCGAGCTGGTGCGCCAACGCATTGAGTCCGGCAAGCCCATGCTGGGCATCTGCCTGGGTGCACAACTGATCGCCCGCGCCATGAACGCCAAGGTCTACCCCATGGGCGTCAAGGAAATCGGCTTCTCGCCGCTTACCCTCACCGCCGAAGGCCAACAATCGCCGCTTGCCGAACTGGGCGACGTACCCGTGCTGCACTGGCATGGCGACCAGTTCGACATCCCCCAGGGCGCCGTGCTGCTGGCCAAGACCGACATCTGCGCGCACCAGGCCTTTGCCGTGGACAACCGCATCCTGGGCCTGCAATGCCACCTGGAAGCCGACCCCGCCCGCATCGAGCAGTGGCTGGTAGGCCACGCCAACGAAGTCGGCCAGACCGGCCTGGACCCCATCGCCCTGCGCTCGGCCGCCGCCGAACTCGGCGAGCGCCTGACCCAGGCCGCCGCCCGCGTGATGCGCGCCTGGCTCGCCAACCTGAAGTAACCCGCTGCACCACCACCGCATGAAAACAACAAAGTCATCAAGGATGAGGCACGCCCCATGATCGTCGTATTGTTCGAGTTGCAAGCACTGCCCGGCCAGGGCGAAACCTACGTTGACCTGGTCAACAAGCTCACCCCTCTGCTCAAGCCCATGGAAGGGTTCATCTCGGTAGAGTGCTTCCAGAGCACCCTCAACCCCAAGAAAGTGATGTCGGTGACCACCTGGCGCGATGAAGAAGCCGTGGTGCAATGGCGCAACGTCACCGCCCACCTCTCCGCCCAACGCGCCGGCCGCGACAAGATCTTCGACGACTACCGCGTGCGCGTCACCTCGGTCATCCGCGACTACGGCCTACGCGACCGCGACCAGGCGCCCTACAACGAAGTCGTAGACGGCACCCGTCCAACCGCCTGCCCAGTAGCCTAACCCCCCAGCGAGGCCGCCCCCCCTTTTTCCCCTGTGGGAGCAACTGTCTTGC
>NZ_DIMK01000061.1:0-25144 GCF_002425525.1 Pseudomonas sp. UBA5568
AACGGCAACGGCAACGGCAAAGGCAACGGCAACGGCAACGGCAACGGCAATGATACGGCAAGGTTCGTGGGTGCGCAGATAGCGAGCTCGACCACTGAGCACTGGACCCTAACCATTTGCGCCCCAGGCAAATGTTTAGCCAATCCCGATGCAAAGGTTGCCATTCACTACTTTAATTCTCCACAACCGACATGTGAGTATCGAATGCATGATTCCCGCCCTGCCCAGCCCACCATCGTCCAAACGCCCTTCGCCGTCGAAGCCCCAGACGCTGTGCGGCGAGAATCCGCTGGTGCATGTCATCCTCGCCTTCTGGGCATTGTGGCACTGCCGTCACGCCCGCCCGCCCGACACCTCGCTCATGCCTGCATGACCTCACCCGGCCTGCGTAGGGCCGTTTGACCCAGCCAGGCCGCCTGCACAGGCAGAGGCCTGAGCGTTCGCGAGCGAATGATTATGCACTTTGCACCTGTGGATCAGGCCAGCCAGTTCCTGGCCGCCAACCCCGATATCGATCTGTTCGAACTGTTCATCCTCGACGCCAACGGCGTGCCACGCGGCAAGCTGCTGCACCGTGATGAACTGCTGGCCGTATACCAGACCGGTCGGCCATTACCCAGCACCATTCTCGGCCTTACCGTAAACGGCGACGACGTGGAAGATTCGGGCCTGGTCTGGGATGTCGGCGACATCGATTGCCGCGCCTACCCACTCGATGGCAGCCTGGTTCGCCTGCCCTGGCGCCGGGTGCCGACCGCAGCGCTGCAAGTGAGCATGCACCCGCGCCAAGGCCTGCCTGCCAGCGTGGCCGACCCTCGTCATGTACTGTTGCGCACCGTCGACGCCCTGAAGGCCGATGGTTATCACCCCGTGATGGCCTGCGAACTGGAGTTCTACCTGCTCGACCAGCAGCGCGATGCCCACGGCCATCCACAGCCGGCGCTCGACCGGGACGGCGGACGCCCTCGCAGCACTCAGGTGTATGGGCTGCGGGAGCTGGAGCAGATCGAGCCGTTCCTGGCAGACCTGTACGCAGCCTGCAAGGCGCAAGGCATACCCGCGCGCACGGCCATTTCGGAATACGCCCCAGGCCAGGTGGAAATCACCCTCGAACACGGTGATGCGCTGCAGGCGATGGATCAGGCGGTACGCTACAAGCGCTTGGTCAAAGGCGTCGCCCACGCCCACGGCATGCAGGCCTGCTTCATGGCCAAGCCGTTCGGCCACCTGGCCGGCACTGGCATGCACATGCACCTGAGCCTGGCCGACAGCGCCGGCCGTAACCTGTTCGCCAGCAAAGACCCGGCCGGCACACCGCTGCTGCGCCAGGCAGTGGCCGGCATGTTGCAGCACCTGCACGAGTCGCTGCTGCTGTTTTGCCCCAACGCCAACTCCTTCCGCCGCTTCCAGGCCAACAGCTACGCGCCCCTGTCGCCCACCTGGGGCGTGGACAACCGCACAGTCAGCCTGCGGGTGCCGGGCGGACCGGCCAACAGCCGGCATGTAGAGCACCGTATCTGCGGGGCCGACGCCAACCCGTATCTGGCTGCCGCCGCCATTTTGGCCGCCAGTCACACCGGCATACGTGATCAGCTCGACCCAGGCGCGCCGATTCAGGGCAACGGTTATGCCCAGGCGACCGAACACCTGCCAACTGACTGGCTCACCGCGCTGCAGGCCCTGGAGCAGTCCACTTGGGCCCGCGATGCATTGGGCGATGCGTTTCTTGGCGTGTACCTGAAGGTCAAGCGCGCCGAGTACCGTCAATTCATGGCCGAAGTCAGCGAACAGGACTGGCGCTGGTACCTGCACCAGGCCTGAGCCCCATACAGAACAAGGATTACCCATGAACGCAGCAGTCAACAAAGACCCGGCGCAACGTGCACCGTCCTACTACACCGCCACCCTCAACGACCCCACCACCTACCCCCAGCTCAAGGGCACCGTACAGGTGGACGTGGCAATCATCGGCGCGGGCTTCACCGGCTTGGCAACGGCTGTGGAGCTGGCCGAACGCGGCCTGAAGGTCGCGGTGGTCGAGGCCAACCGGGTGGGCTGGGGCGCCAGCGGGCGCAATGGCGGGCAAGTGACCGGCAGCCTGTCGGGGGACGAGGCCATGCGTGCACAGATGCGCAAGCGGCTGGGCAGCGACGTGGACGATTTCATCTGGCACCTGCGCTGGCGGGGCCACCAGATCATCGAGCAACGGGTGGCCCGCTATGGCATCGACTGCGACCTCAAGCACGGTCACCTGCACGCGGCCATGAAGCCCTCGCACCTGGACGAGCTACGGGCTTTCGAGGCCCAGGCACAGCGCTATGGCATGGGGGATCAGGTCGAACTGCTCGACCGCCAGGCGATGGCCGAGCACCTGCAAAGCCCCCTGTATCTGGGCGCTCTCAAGAACCGTCGCAACCTGCACCTGCACCCGCTGAACCTATGCCTGGGCGAAGCCCGCGCCGCCCACGGCCTGGGCGCGCTGATCTTCGAGCAGACCGAAGTGCTGGAAATCATCCACGGCGCCCGCCCTGCCGTGGTGACGACCCATGGGCGTGTAGACGCGCGCCAAGTCATGCTGGCGGGCGATGTCTACCACAAGCTGGAAAAGCGCCAGCTCAAGGGCAAGATATTCCCGGCCATGGGCGGCATCGTCACCACGGCGCCACTGGGCGAGCTGGCAGCGCAGATCAACCCGCATGACCTGGCCGTCTACGATTGCCGGTTCGTGCTGGACTACTACCGCCTGACGGCCGACAAGCGCCTGCTGTTCGGCGGCGGCGCCAACTACTCAGGGCGCGACTCGCGGGATATCGAGGCTGAACTGCGCCCCTGCATCGAGCGCACCTTCCCAGCCTTGAAGGGCGTGCCCATCGCGTTCCAGTGGAGCTGCGCCATGGGCATCGTGGTCAACCGGATTCCCCAAGTGGGCAAGCTTTCGGACCATGTCTGGTACTGCCAAGGGTATTCCGGGCACGGCATCGCCACCAGTCACATCATGGGCGAAATCATGGCGCAAGCCCTGACGGGCACGCTGGAGAAATTCGACACCTTCGCCCAGTGCAAGCATGTGCGTGTGCCGATGGGGGACGTGTTGGGCAACCCGCTCTTGGCGGCGGGCATGTGGTACTACCAGATGCTGGAAAAACTGCGCTGAAGCCCAGGCCCGTCAATCGCCCTGCGCGGCCTCATCAAAAGGGCTGCAAGGCGATTGCGGGCGGTGCACGCCAGGTCAGGCGCTTTTCTTGAGGTTGAGCTTCTTGAGCTCTTCGTCACGCAGTTCGCGGCGCAGGATCTTGCCGACATTGGTGGTCGGCAAGGTGTCGCGAAACTCGACCTGACGCGGCACCTTGTAACCGGTGAGGTTGGCACGCATGTGCTCCATCACCTGCTCCTTGGTCACGGTCATACCGGGTTTGACCACGACGAAGACCTTGATGAGCTCGCCGGATTTCTCATCCGGAATGCCGATGGCCGCACACTGCGACACGCCGGGCACCGCCGCCAGCACGTCTTCGAGTTCATTGGGGTAGACGTTGAAGCCGGACACCAGAATCATGTCCTTCTTGCGGTCGACGATACGCATGTAGCCGTCGGGCTGGATCAGGGCGATGTCGCCGGTCTTGAGCCAGCCGTCGCTGTCGAGAATCTCGGCGGTGGCCTCCTCGCGCTGCCAGTAGCCTTTCATCACCTGAGGGCCCTTGACGCAGAGTTCGCCCACTTCGCCCAAGGGCAGCTCGTTGCCGGCGTCGTCGACGATCTTGCACAGCGTGGACGGCACCGGAATGCCAATGGTGCCCACCTGGTTGGCCTGCGCCGGGTTCACGGCGGCCACCGGGCTGGTTTCGGTCATGCCGTATCCTTCGCAGATGGCGCAACCGGTCACCGTACGCCAACGCTCGGCAACGCTCAGTTGCAGCGCCATGCCGCCGGACAGGGTGATCTTCAAGGCCGAGAAGTCCAGGGCGCGGAACGCATCGCTGTTGCACAGCGCCACGAACAGCGTATTGAGACCCACGAAGCCCGTGAACTTCCACTTGCCCAGCTCCTTGACCATGGCGGACAGGTCGCGGGGGTTGCTGATCAGCACGTTGTGGTTGCCGATCAGCATCATGGCCATGCAATGGAAGGTGAAGGCGTAGATGTGGTATAGCGGCAGCGGGGTGATGAGGATCTCGCACCCTTCCTGCAGGTTCGAGCCCATCAGCGCCCGGCACTGCAGCATGTTGGCCACCAGGTTGCGGTGAGTCAGCATGGCGCCTTTGGCCACACCGGTGGTACCGCCGGTGTATTGCAACACGGCCACGTCATCGGCCTGCGGGTTGGCCTCGGTCACCGGCTGGCCCTTGCCCAGGGCCAGGGCATCGTTGAAGCGCACGGCGCTGGGCAGGTGATAGGCCGGCACCATCTTCTTGACGTACTTGATCACGCTGTTGATCAGCAGCCGCTTGAGCGGGGGCAGCAGGTCTGCCACCTCGGTGACGATGATGTGCTTGACCTGGGTCTTGGGCACCACCTTCTCGGCCAGGTGCGCCATGTTCGCCAGACACACCAACGCCTTGGCGCCGGAGTCCTTGAACTGGTGCTCCATTTCCCGGGCGGTGTACAGCGGGTTGGTGTTCACGACGATCAAGCCGGCGCGCATGGCACCGAACACCGCCACTGGGTACTGCAGCACATTAGGCAACTGCACCGCGATACGGTCACCGGGCTTTAGGTCGGTATGCTGCTGCAACCAGGCGGCAAAGGCACCGGACAGGGTATACAACTCACCGTAAGTGAGGGTCTTGCCCAGGTTGCTGAAGGCCGGTTTGTCGGCGAAGCGCTGGCAGGATTGCTTGAGTACCGCCTGGATGTTGGGGAATTCGTCGGGATCGATCTGCGCCGCGATACCGGCCGGATACTTGTCCTTCCAAAAATGGTCGATCATGCAAGCCCACTCCTTCAGCAACAGCGAAGTTCGTTTCACGCGTCGAGGCGTTTATTATTGATATGAGATGACGGCCTGATGCAAACCAGATCATCTGAAAGCGGGCCGAGAGTAGCAGCTTTGCCGAGGGTCTACTAGAGCCCAAAGCGGGCTTGACAGTCACAAAAGTGACTCAAAGAATGCTTTGGGTCACGTTTAGAGTATTTGACTTAATTAGCCTGGGCGTCCAGCAGGATGTGCCGTGCCAGAGGCCCTGGCGCACGGCACCACGTTCTCACCGCAGGCTACCGATCTAGCTGGCGTCGCGCAGTTCGCGCCGCAGGATCTTGCCCACGGGCGTCATCGGCAGCGCCTCGCGCAGCACGATGTGCTTGGGCACCTTGTAGCCGGTGAGGTTGGCCTTGCAGTAGGCCTTGAGCTCCTCGACATCCACACCACCCTCGCGCGGCACCACGAACAGCTTCACCGCTTCGCCGGAACGTTCGTCCGGCACGCCGATGGCGGCACAGTTGGCCACCTTGGGATGGCCCATCACCACCTCTTCGACTTCGTTGGGGTATACGTTGAAGCCAGACACGATGATCATGTCCTTCTTGCGGTCGACGATGCGGGTAAAGCCGTCCGGGTCGATCACGGCAATGTCACCGGTCTTGAACCAGCCTTCGGCGTCCAGTGCCTCGGCCGTGGCCTGGGGTTGCTGCCAGTAGCCCTTCATGACCTGCGGGCCTTTGATGCACAGCTCGCCGGGTTCCCCCAACGCCAGCTCGTTACCGTCGGCGTCGATCACCTTGAAGGCCGTGCCCACCACCGGGATGCCCACCGTACCCAGCCGCGCCAGCGTGCCATAGGGGTTGGTGCTGGCCACGGGGGACGTTTCGGTCAGGCCGTACCCTTCGACGATGCGGCAGCCTGTCAGCTGTTCCCAGCGCTCTGCCGTGGCCTTGACCAGGGCGGTGCCGCCGGAATTGGTGACCTTGAGTGCGGAGAAATCGAGCTGGCGGAAGCCGGGGTGGTCCATCAGCGCGACGAACAGGGTGTTGAGGCCCAGCAACGCAGAAAACCGCCACTTGCCCAGCTCCTTGATGAAGCCAGGTATGTCCCGCGGGTTGGTGATCAATACGTTGTGGTTGCCGGTGACCATCATGCACATACAGTTCGCAGTGAAAGCATAGATGTGGTAGAGCGGTAACGGCGCGATCATCACCTCTTCGCCGTCCTTGAGCAGCTTTTGCCCGTCCGGCCCATGTTGGGAGAAGCACGCCAGCACCTGCAGCATGTTCGCCACCAGGTTGCCGTGGGTGAGCATTGCGCCCTTGGCCAGCCCCGTCGTGCCGCCGGTGTACTGCAGCACGGCGATGTCACCCAGGCCCAAGGGCACAGGCTGGGGCACGCCACCGCGGCCCTGGCGCAGCACCTGCTTGAACGACACAGCCTGGGGCAGCGCATAGGCCGGCACCATCTTCTTGACCTTGTCGACCACGGTGTTGACCAGCCAGCCCTTGAGCGTGGGCAGCATGTCGCCCATCTCCGCTTCGATCAGGTACTCAATACCGGTATCGGGCAGGACCGTCTGCACACGCTTGCCGAACAGGTTCATGTACACCAGGGCCCGGGTACCACTGTCCTTGAACTGATGCCGCATTTCGCGCTCGGTGTACAGCGGATTGGTGTTGACCACGATCAGCCCTGCGCGCATGGCGCCGAACACCGCGATGGGGTACTGGAGCACGTTGGGCATCTGCACCGCGATGCGGTCGCCCGGCTTAAGGTCGGTATGTTGCTGCAGCCAGCTGGCGAAGGCAGCCGACAGGCGATCGAGGTCGGCGTAGGTCAAGGTCACGCCCAGGTTGCTGAAGGCCGGGCGATCGGCAAAGCGCTTGCAGGAGCGTTCGAACACCTCGACCACAGACGCGTAGGCTTGCATGTCCAAGGTGGACGGCACGCCCGCCGGGCGCTTGTCATTCCAGAAGTCGGCTTGCATTTATTGTTGTTCCTCTGCCGGGACCTGCACTGCGTCCTGATTAGTCCAAGTGCCTGCGCGCAGGCGATGCACAGGCGTTGATTCGACGTTAGCAGGTAAGCCAGGCACGGCCCAGCCGTCAGCGCCTGCCATTAACATTGTGAATCTTATTTGTGCCCTTCCTGCAATTTGCTCGACTGTGGGTACACTGACGTGGGCGCAAAATGTGATCCGGGCGACCCCGGCAAGCGTCTCACCCGTCTGGCCGACGCCCTGCGTGCGACCGGCATCCGACCTGTACTGCTTAAGGAAGCCCTGATGTCCCAGCTCAGCAACACGCCCTACGAAGCCCTTGAAGTCGGCCAGAAAGCCGAATACACGAAGTTGGTCGAGGAGCGCGACATCCAGCTGTTCGCCGCCATGTCCGGCGATCACAACCCGGTGCACCTGGATGCCGAGTTCGCGGCCAAGAGCATGTTCCGCGAGCGCATCGCCCATGGCATGTTCAGCGGCGCGTTGATCAGTGCGGCGGTGGCCTGCACGTTACCAGGTCCTGGTACCATCTACCTGGGCCAGCAGATGAGCTTCCAGAAGCCGGTCAAGATCGGCGACACCCTGACGGTGCGCCTGGAAATCCTGGAAAAACTGCCCAAGTTCAAAGTGCGTATCGCCACCAACGTGTACAACCAGCACAACGAACTGGTCGTCGAGGGTGAAGCCGAGATCCTGGCACCGCGCAAGCAGCAAACCGTCGAACTGGTTTCCCCGCCGAACTTCGTGGCCAGCTGAGCACCGTCGTGCAGTCATGGCCGCCAGTGCACTGCACCCGGCTTTCAGCCCCGGAACGGCGGCTGCTCGACCACTTCTATCGCCAACAGGGCTCGCGCATGCGCGCCCCTGCGCAGGGCACGTTTTGGGTGGCCAGGTCGCCGGGCATCATTGCTGGGTTGTCCCTCAGCGAGGTGGACGGTGGTCAGTGGCTGACGGGGCTGTTCGTGGCGCCTGATCGGCGCTCGGAAGGCGTGGGTGAGCAATTGGTCGCAGCGGCCCTGGAGAACGCCTGCGCCAGCACATGGTTGTTTTGCCATCCATCGCTCGCCCTCTATTACGGACGCCAGGGGTTCGCGCCGGCTGGAGCGCTACCCCGGTCGCTGCATGACAAGTTCCAGCGCTATCAACGCAGCAAGGCCTTGATAGCGCTGGAGCGCACCGCCCAACCGGGGCAGGTCAGCGCGGGGTAGGTTCAACGCCCGCCGCTTCATCAGCACCGGGGCGTTCCTTGCCCAATACCTTGGGCTTCTCGTCGTCGCGGGTGCCATCGAAGTCTTTTTCGCCTGGGTCCTTGCCCTCGGCCGACATGTGCTCGATCACCGCGTTCATCTCTGCGCCCAGCAACAGCACGGCAGCCGAGATGTAGAAGTACAGCAGCAGTACGATGATCGCCCCGATGCTGCCGTACATGGCGTTGTAGTCTGCGAACGTCTTCACGTAGTAGGCAAAGCCCAGCGACGCGATGATCCACACCACGACCGCCAGCACCGAGCCCGGGGTGATGAAGCGAAATTTCTGCTCCACATCGGGCATGACGTAGTAGATCACCGCGACCGCGACCATCAGCAGAATCACGATCACCGGCCAGCGAAGAATGGTCCACAGGGTGACGATGAACTCTTCCATGCCAATCTGCGCCGCGATCCACTCCATGACCTGCGGGCCCAGCACCATCAGCGCAGCGGCCGCCAGCAGCATGCCTGCCAACCCGATGGTGTACAGCACCGACAGCGGGATGCGTTTCCAGACCGGGCGCCCTTCTGGTACATCATAGGCCGCGTTCATGGCGCTCATCATCAGGCGCACGCCGGCCGAGGCCGTCCACAGGGCAATGACGATACCCACCGACAGCAAACCACCCTTGGACTGCTGCAATTGGTCGATGACCGGGTTGACCTGCTCAAGGGCCTGGGGCGGCAAGACCAGTTCTGACTGCAAGCGCAGCCAGGAAAAGAAGTCTGGCAGGTGCAGGAAACCGATCAGGGCAATGAGAAACAATAGGAAGGGGAACAACGAGAAAAGAGCCTGGTAGGCCAATGCCGAAGCATAAGTGGACATCTCGTCATCGAGGAATTCGTTGACGGTGCGCACCAGTACGCGGTGCAAGGGTAAGCCCTGCAAGGCGGAAAAAATCATAGCGTCTCCTTTCGCCGCTTGATCGATCTGACGTTCAGTCTAATAGACCCTGCGCTTGGGGTGCTGCTCCCGGTCGTCATGCAACGGCTTTGAATACTTCTGCCGGTCACCGTCCCCTGTTTCGAAGCGCAGAGGACGGCTCGGCAGGCGTGAATCATTACTTGGTCAGGTCTTCGGCCTTGTTTTTCACGTCGCCTTTGACCTGCTGGCCTTCGCCCTTGATTTCCTGGGCCTTGCCTTCGCCTTTGAGTTTATCGTTGTCCGTGAGGTTGCCAACACCTTGCTTGATGTTGCCCACCGCCTCATTGGCCATACCTTTAATTTTGTCTTTAGTACCGCTCATGGCAAAACTCCTGTGATGTAGCACGCGTATCGTGCCGACAGAAGGTTGACCCAGCCGCTTGCACAGGAGTTTCAAGAAATTTGCGTCAACAAGCCAAACGGTTGAAAGGCTTAGGCGTAAATGCGGGGATCAGGGCCTGAAACCTTGCCGGGCAAGGTGCCACCCCTCACAATGCGGCCTTTGAAGGCTTCGACCCGCAGGAACCTGCATGAAACTCGACAAACCCGCTGCCATCGCCCGACGCAACAGCGCACTGGCGCGCCCGGTGCTGACCAGTGCCAATACGCTGTTCGCCATTCTCGACCCCAAGCGCAACCTGTGGTGGTTCGAGGTCCCGGTGGCCTTGCTTCGCAAAGGCCAGCCCGACTGGGTCAACCTGCTGCTGCATACCCCGCTGACCGATGAACTTCAGCACCTGAAGGTGCCGATCAACTTCCTGCGGGCCCACCAAGAGCAGATGGAAGTGCGCAACCCTGGCAAGCGTCGCTCCACCATCAGCCTGGCCCTGAGCGCTGACCGCGACTCGTTGCTGCGCGACACGCGCCCCGGTGGCGATCAGCTGGACTTCAACACCTTCGTGCAGGGCTGATCAGGCTTTCTCGATCCGGTCGTCATGGATGACGATGCGGCCCTGCTTGAACAGCCCGCCAATGGCCTTCTTGAAATTGCCCTTGCTGACATTGAACAGCTTGCTGATCAAGGCAGGGTCGCTCTTGTCCGAAACAGGCAACACCCCACCCTCGGCGTCAAGGCGCGCCATGATCTGCTCCTGCAAGCTGTCGGACAGCGCAGCGCCCACCGGCTGCAAGCTGAGCGAAACCTTGCCGTCGGCCCGCACTTCCTTGATGTAACCCTGCTCGTGCATGCCTGAGCGCAGGAACTTGAACACCTCGTTCTTGTGAATCAAGCCCCAGTGACGGTTGTTGATGATGGCCTTGAACCCCATCGGCGTTTCGCCGGCCACCAGCAGCTCAACCGGCTGGCCAGGTTTGTAGTCTGCAGGCGTGGTGTCGAGGTAACGGTCCAGGCGCGAGGTGGCGGTGATGCGGCGGGTGCGCTTGTCCAGGTACACGTGCACCACGCAGTAGTCACCGATCTTCAGCGGCCGTGCTTCTTCGGAATAGGGCATCAGCAGGTCCTTGGACAGGCCCCAATCCAGGAAGATACCCGCACCGTTGATGTCCTTGACCTTGAGGCTGGCGAACTCGCCCACCTGCACCTTGGGCTTCTCGGTGGTGGCGATCAGCTGGTCTTCGCTATCGAGGTAGATGAACACGTTCAGCCAGTCATCGACTTCGGTCTCGGCACCCTTGGGAATGTAACGGGACGGCAGCAGGATTTCCCCGTCGGCACCGCCGTCCAGGTACAGGCCAAAGTCCACGTGCTTAACAATTTGCAAACTGTTGTAACGCCCAAGCAGAGCCATTTTCGAACATCCTCAAGTCAAGGCGGCTATTTTCCGGATAGACCCGCCCTGGTGTCAAAGCCTGCGGTCGGTTCATCGCCGCTCACGCTTCCACGTGCCATCCGGTGGAACCGCAGGTCTCGTGCTGCGTCTACCCCTTGGCTGCCACTGCAAGGACCCGCACATGCCTGCACGCCTGCTCAAAGTCCTGTCGATCTGCCTGGGTTTCGCCCTGATGCTGGGCGCCTGCAGCCGCATCGACCTGGCCTATCGCAACCTCGATCGCCTGGTGCCCTGGTCGCTGGGCGACTACCTGGACATGAACCGCGAGCAGAAAACCCTGCTCGATGATCGCCTCAGGCAGCACCTGGCGTGGCACTGCCAGACGCAACTGCCCGGCTACCTCGACTGGCTGGACCGCCTGCGCACCATGGTGGCCGATAACCAAGTCACCGACCAGGCGCTGCAGCAGCGCACCGAGGAGGCCCGCGAGGCGATTGGCCGGGTCGCGGCCGAAATCACGCCGTCGGCCACCGAGTTGCTGCAAGGCATGAGCGATGCGCAGGTGGCGGAGATGCGCGATGCGTTTCGTGACGATATTGCCGAGCGGCGCAAGGAATATGTCGATACGCCCCTGCCCCGCCAGATCAGCGAGCGCGCCGAGCGCATGGAAAAACGCCTCAAGCCTTGGTTCGGCGAGCTGACCGAGACACAGCGGCAACGGGTTGGCGCCTGGTCCCGCGCGTTGGGTGACCAGAACAGCGAGTGGATACGCAACCGGGCCCATTGGCAGCAGCAACTGCTGTTGGCGGTGGAACAACGGCACGAGTCAGGCTTCCCGGCACGGGTCGCGACCTTGCTGCAGAACAAGGAAAGCCTATGGACGGCCGACTATCGCCGGGCCTTCCAGAACACCGAGCAGCAAGCACGCAGCCTGGTGGTGGACCTGATGCAGCAGAGCACTCCCGCCCAGCGCCAGGTGCTGCTGGATCGGCTGACCAAGGTGCGCAGCGACTTCAGCGCCTTGAAGTGCCTGCGCGGGGCTTGAACAGGCTATGGCAGGACACTGGCTGAACTTCGCTGGGCAAGAAAGCGCAAGAATCCGCCGGCCTGCTGACGTACACTCGCGCCCCTGCCAAGCCCCCGGAGACCGTCGTGAGCCCCACCGCCCTAGCCCGCCTGCTGACCCTTGCTGCCGTATGGGGCGCGAGCTTTCTGTTCATGCGCATCATCGCCCCTGTACTGGGCACCGTGCCAACGGCCTTCTTCCGTGTCTCCATCGCCTGCCTGGGCTTGATCGCGCTGCTGGGCGCAGCGCGCGTACGCTGGGATTTCCAGGGTAAGTTAGGCGCCTGCCTGGTGCTGGGCATGATCAACTCGGGCATTCCGGCCACCTTCTACTCGGTGGCAGCCCAGGTGCTGCCGGCCGGTTATTCGGCCATCTTCAATGCCACGACCCCTTTGATGGGCGTGCTGATCGGCGTGTTGTTCTTCAAGGAACCCATGACGTTGGCTAAGTTGAGCGGCATTTTCCTGGGCCTGTTCGGCGTGGGTATCCTGAGCGGCGCGGGGCCTGTTGCCCTGGATGCAGCCCTCTTGCAAGGCGCCCTGGCGTGCCTGGCGGCCACGACCTGCTATGGGTTTGCCGGCTACCTGGCCCGCCGCTGGGTCAGCGGCCTGGACAGCCGCCTGTCGGCCCTGGGCAGCATGCTGGGTGCGACCCTGCTGCTTACCCCGTTGTTCGCCTGGAGCGTGCTTACCCAGCCACCGGCCAGCTGGGGCGGCTGGCCGGTGTGGGGCTCGCTGGTGGGGCTTGGCCTGTTGTGCACGGCGTTCGCCTACATCCTGTACTTCCGCCTGCTGGCCGAAATCGGCCCGGTCAAAGCCAGTACCGTGACCTTCATGATCCCCGTGTTCGGCGTGCTGTGGGGAGCCTGGCTGCTGAATGAGCCGTTGTCGATGGCCCACCTGTACGGCGGCCTGCTGATCGGCGTGGCTTTGTGGCTGGTCCTGCGCCCGGCACGGCGCCGGGGCGCTGCATGAACAGCGTCTACAAAAAAGTGCTGTTCCCGCTGCAGCAGGACGCCAATGGCTATCCGCCGGCATCGGTGGAAGGGCTATGGGCCAAGGCCGTCGAAGACGGTTACGTGATCGACAACATCCCGTTCCATGTCTACGGCATCGCCCCAGGTGACGTGATCTGCACCCATGAAGAGGCTGGCCAGCACTGGTTCGCCCGTTTGCTGCGCAGCAGTGGCAGCTCGGTGTTCCGGGTTCGGGTCAAGCCGCCCGAGACACTGGAGCAGGTCAGCGAAGCCTTGGTGGAATTCGGGTGCACCTGTGAAAGCGAACCTGCGGTGAAGATGCTGGCGATCGCCATCCCACCGGCACGAACGCTCGACACCCTGCTGTATTACCTGATCACCCAGCGTGAAGCGGGTTTTCTGGACTTCGAGGAAGGCGTGCTGCGCCACTGCGTTGCCCACGAGTTTCGCCAGGGATAAGGGCGACTGCCTTGCAGGCGCCCCTCCCGGTCGAGGGCGTCGTCAGAACAACCAGCGGTACAGCAGATAGGCTACGACGACGGCCAGAATCGGTCGCAACACGCGGTATGCCTTGGGGTTGGCACGCTTGAACTGCTTGACGCGCGTGCTCAGCTTGTTGCTGAACCGCTTGCTCCAGGCATAAGCCTGGTTGATCCCGCCCACGCGTTCATCGTCGGTATTCTGTGGCGCGGTGGCGCGGCCCAGAAATGCGCTGACCTTGCGGTTGAGGCGGGTCATGATTGGGCTGTTCAAAGGACGCTCCACGTCGCAGAACAGGATCACACGGGTGACCTCGGTCTCATTCTTGACCCAGTGCACGTAGGTTTCGTCGAACATCACGTCCTGGCCATCGCGCCAGGCATAGGGCTGGCCGTCCACATAAATGCGGCAGGCATCGGAGTTGGGGGTCGAGAGGCCCAGGTGATAACGCAGGGAACCTGCAAACGGATCACGGTGCGGGTTCAGGTGGCTGCCGCCGGGCAACAGGGCGAACATCGCGCCCTTGACGTTGGGGATGCTGCTGACCAGCTCGACGGTTCGCGGGCACAGCGCTTCGGCAGACGGCAGGGGTTTGTCGTACCACTTCAGGTAGAAGCGCTTCCAGCCTTTCTTGAAGAACGAACCGAAACCGGCATCGTTGTCCTTTTCGGCTGCCCGGATATAACCCTCGTCGAACAGGCGCATGGCCTCCTCGCGAATTTCCTGCCAGTTGTCCTTGAGCACGTCCAGCT
Source organism: Pseudomonas sp. UBA5568 (assembly GCF_002425525.1). NCBI lineage: Bacteria > Pseudomonadati > Pseudomonadota > Gammaproteobacteria > Pseudomonadales > Pseudomonadaceae > Pseudomonas > Pseudomonas sp. UBA5568. Next base: position 14,100 of record NZ_DIMK01000061.1, read on the forward strand.
CCGGGAAGCGTTGGCGGTCCAGGTACGGCTTGGACGGCACGCCCGAGAACAGGTACATCAACGCATTGTAGGGGGCGAACAGCGCCGAATGGTTGACGAACTGGCGCAACACGGGCAGGCGGGCCTTGCCGCGCAGGTGGACGAACAGCACGCTGCCGAAGAACACCAGCAGCACACCTGCCTTGGCGAGGAAGGAAACGGTCATGCAACACTCCTAGGGCGGGACACAGGCCAGCGCTGCCTGATCCGGGGAAAATCATCCGGGCATCATAAACCTATCGCGCCCAGGCACAAACCACCTGGGCGCAACGAGACGGATGAAGATTGTGCAATGAACCCCGCCGCCAGGTATTGCTTCGGGTCACCGCCAAGGCAGGTTATTGCTGGGTTTCCTGCTCGCTGAACAGGTCGCTGAACAGCATGCTGGACAGGTACCGCTCGCCTGAGTCGGGCAGAATCACCACGAGGGTCTTGCCCTGCATTTCCGGCTTTTCTGCAAGGCGCACGGCAGCGGCCATGGCGGCACCGCAGGAAATACCACACAGGATGCCTTCTTCCTGCATCAGGCGGATCGCCATGGACTTGGCTTCGTCATCGCCCACCGTCATGACCTGATCGACGATCGACAGGTCGAGGTTCTTCGGCACGAAGCCCGCGCCGATGCCTTGGATCTTGTGCGGCGTGGGCGTGAGCGCCTCGCCTGCCAGGGTCTGGGTGATCAGCGGCGAGGCGATGGGCTCGACCGCCACCGAGGTGATCGCCTTGCCCTGGGTGTGCTTGATGTAGCGCGAGATACCGGTGATGGTGCCGCCGGTGCCGACACCAGCAACGATCACATCCACGGCGCCATCGGTATCGTTCCAGATCTCCGGGCCCGTGGTCTTTTCATGGATGGCCGGGTTGGCAGGGTTTTCGAACTGCCCGGGCATGAAGTACTGCTCGGGGTTGGAGGCGACGATTTCGTTGGCTTTCTCGATGGCGCCCTTCATGCCCTTGGCAGGTTCGGTGAGCACCAGTTCGGCGCCAAGGGCCTTGAGCACCTTGCGCCGCTCCAGGCTCATGGAGGCCGGCATGGTCAGCATGAGCTTGTAACCCCGGGCGGCAGCGACGAAGGCAAGGCCGATGCCGGTGTTGCCCGAGGTGGGTTCGACGATGGTCATGCCGGGCTTGAGCTTGCCGCTGCTCTCGGCGTCCCAGACCATGTTCGCGCCGATGCGGCATTTGACCGAATACCCTGGGTTGCGCCCTTCGATCTTGGCCAGGATGGTCACGCCGCGCGGCGCGAGGCGGTTGATCTGCACCAGGGGCGTGTTGCCGATGGAGTGGGCATTGTCTGCGTATATACGGCTCATGGCAGGGTCCTTGGCATGATGAAGAACTCGGAAAGGGCCAAGGGTAAGCCCCGGCCCCAAGGCCCGTAAAGCCTGTTCGAACTCCGGCGCAGCCTCTGCGGTCAACCACACACCTTGCCTTGGAGAACTGCCATGAGAGCCCGCTATCGCTGGCCGCTGATCGCCCTGGGCAGCCTCATCGTGCTGCTGGTGGCCTTGCAGCTTGCCCTGCCCTACCTGGTGCGCGACTACCTCAATGAAAAGCTGGCCGACATGGGCGACTACCGTGGGCAGGTCAGCGATGTGGACCTGGCCTGGTGGCGCGGCGCCTATACCGTCAACGGGCTGAAGATCGTCAAGACCACAGGCAAGGTGCCGGTGCCCTTCCTCGACGCCCCGGTGATCGACATCTCGGTCAGCTGGCATTCGCTGTGGTACGACCGCGCCGTGGTGGCCGAAGTGGCGTTCCTGCGCCCGGAGCTGAACTTCGTCGATGGCGGCGACAAGCAGAACTCCCAGACCGGCCAGGGCACTGACTGGCGTCAGCAACTGGACAAGCTGCTGCCCATCACGCTCAACGAAGTGGTAATCGACGACGGGGTGCTGACCTTCCGCAACTTCAACTCCAAGCCCCCGGTCACGCTCAAGGCGACGCAGTTGCAGGCCAGCGTTCGCAACCTCACAAACATCCGTGACGAAGCCGGCCGGCGCGACGCCAGCTTCGAAGCCCGTGCCCTGGTCGCAGGCGATGCCAAGGTCGAGAGCCGTGCCACCTTCGATCCGTTCAGCGACTTCGACGACTTCGAGTTCCGCCTGCGTGCCACCGGTATCGAGCTGCGCCGACTCAACGACTTTGCTAGCGCCTATGGCAAGTTCGACTTCAAGGCGGGTCATGGCGATGTGGTCATTGAGGCCGAGGCGACCAACGGCCGTCTGAACGGCTACATCAAGCCCCTGCTGCGCGACGTCGAGGTATTCGACTGGCAACAGGACGTGGAGGACAAGGACAAGGGCCTGTTCCGCTCGGTGTGGGAGGCGCTGGTGGGTGCCACCGAAACCGTGCTCAAGAACCAGCCGAAAAACCAGTTCGCCACGCGCGTTGAGCTCAGTGGCAGCGTGCGCAGGCAGAACATCAGTGCGTTCGAGGCTTTCCTGCAGATCCTGCGCAATGGTTTCGTGCAGGCGTTCAGTGCGCGCTACGAGCGCAGCGCGCCGGATTCCGACTAAGGCGCGGTGACGAGGCATTCGGGGACTGAATACTCGGTCTGCGTTTTCAGTCGTCGTACCCCCGCGTTATAGTCGGGCCACCATCACACACCCTGTGTTGGCCACTTAAGCACCAGCCTGTCGCCCACCCCACCAAGGTCTGGCCTAGCAGGCCGGCTGCGCGTGGCCCGCAAGCCCAAGCAGAGGAAAGACCCAATGAAGTTCGAAGGCACGGGTGACTATGTCGCCACGGACGACCTGAAACTGGCCGTCAATGCGGCCATCACCCTTGAGCGCCCGCTGTTGGTCAAAGGTGAGCCCGGTACTGGCAAAACCATGCTGGCCGAGCAGCTGGCAGCTTCGTTCGGGGCGCGCCTGATTACCTGGCACATCAAGTCCACCACCAAGGCTCACCAGGGCTTGTACGAATACGATGCCGTGAGCCGCCTGCGCGACTCCCAGCTGGGTGTGGACAAGGTGCACGACGTACGCAACTACCTCAAGAAAGGCAAGCTGTGGGAAGCCTTCGAGGCCCAGGAACGGGTGATCCTGCTGATCGACGAGATCGACAAGGCCGATATCGAATTCCCCAACGACCTGTTGCAGGAACTCGACAAGATGGAGTTCTACGTCTACGAAATCGACGAGACCATCAAGGCCAGGCAGCGCCCGATCATCATCATCACGTCCAACAACGAAAAGGAGCTGCCGGACGCTTTCCTGCGCCGCTGCTTCTTCCACTACATCGCCTTCCCCGACCGGGCTACGCTGCAGCGCATCGTGGACGTGCACTACCCCAACATCAGCCAGTCGCTGGTCAGCGAGGCGCTGGATGTGTTCTTCGACGTGCGCAAGGTACCGGGCCTGAAGAAAAAGCCTTCGACGTCCGAACTGGTCGACTGGTTGAAGCTGTTGATGGCCGACAACATTGGCGAAGCGGTACTGCGCGAGCGCGACCCGACCAAGGCCATCCCTCCGCTGGCCGGGGCGCTGGTGAAAAATGAGCAGGATGTGCAACTGCTCGAGCGCCTGGCCTTCATGAGCCGGCGCGGCAACCGCTGAGGGAGCCTGGGCCATGTTGCTCAACCTGTTCAACGAAATGCGCGCGGCGAAGGTGCCGGTGTCGGTGCGCGAACTGCTCGACTTGCACCATGCCTTGCAACGGCATGTGGTGTTCGCCGACATGGACGAATTCTATTACCTGGCCCGCGCCATCCTGGTGAAGGACGAACGCCATTTCGACAAGTTCGACCGAGCCTTCGCCGCTTACTTCAAGGGCCTGGAGAACCTGGATCGTCACATCGAGGCGTTGATCCCCGAGGACTGGCTGCGCAAGGAATTCGAGCGCTCTCTGACCGCCGAGGAGCGCGCGCAGATCCAGTCCCTGGGCGGGCTGGACAAGCTGATCGAGGCGTTCAAGCAGCGCCTGCAGGAGCAAAAGGAGCGCCACGCAGGCGGCAACAAGTGGATTGGCACCGGAGGCACCAGCCCGTTCGGCTCGGGTGGGTTCAACCCCGAAGGGATCCGCGTGGGCGACGCTGGCGAGCGCCAGGGCAAGGCGGTGAAGGTCTGGGACCAGCGCGAGTACAAGAACCTGGACGATCAGGTGGAGCTGGGTACACGCAACATCAAGCTGGCCCTGCGGCGCCTGCGCAAGTTCGCTCGCCAAGGCGCTGCCGAAGAGCTGGACATCGATGGCACCATCGACCATACCGCGCGCGATGCGGGGCTGCTGAACATCCAGATGCGCCCGGAGCGGCGCAACACGGTGAAATTGCTGCTGCTGTTCGACATCGGTGGCTCGATGGATGCCCATGTCAGGGTCTGCGAGGAGCTGTTCTCGGCATGCAGGACCGAATTCAAGCACCTGGAGTACTACTACTTTCACAACTGTGTGTATGAGACGGTGTGGAAGAACAACTTGCGCCGCACGTCGGAGCGTTATTCCACCTTCGACCTGCTGCACAAGTACGGCGACGACTACAAGGTGGTGTTCGTCGGGGACGCTGCCATGGCCCCTTACGAAATCACCCAGCCGGGCGGCAGCGTGGAGCACTGGAACGAGGAAGCCGGGTATGTCTGGATGCAGCGCATCATGGCCAAGTTCCGCAAGGTCATCTGGATCAACCCATACCCCCGCCAGGCCTGGGACTACACCGCCTCAACCCATCTGGTGCGTGAACTGATCGAGGACCGGATGTATCCGCTGACCTTGCAGGGGTTGGAGGATGGGATGCGGTATTTGTCGAAGTGAGGCAGCCAGGATAAGCGCCCTTCTATGCTCGCCAGCGTTCCAAGTACCCCTGCTGCTCCCGCCATGCCTGCTCCTGCACTACCGGTCGGAACCGCACCGTCGCGCCTGGCATGCACTGTGCCAGTTGTGCCAGTGCCAGCGGCGTCAGCGCCCCCAGGCGGGGATAACCGCCGATGGTCTGGCGGTCATTGAGCAACACGATCGGCTGCCCGTCGGGCGGGACCTGGACGGCGCCAAGGGGAATGCCCTCGGAGATCATGGCCGGGCCTTGGTAAACCAGAGGTGGGCCAAGCAGGCGTATACCCATGCGGTCGGCACGGGTATCCAGTGTCCAGTCGCGGTTGAAGGCATCGAACAGGCTGAGGCCGGCAAAGTCGCCGATCTGCGCGCCGATCACCAGGTCCAAGGTGGGCTTGGCAACATATTCAGGGCGCGCCCGATCAGGCACTTCGCCGATCGGTTTCGCTGCACCGGCAAAACTCAAGCATTGACCTTCACGCAACACACTCCCCTGGCCATCGACTCCGCCCAGCCCCTCACGCACGACCGTGGCACAACTGCCCATCACAGGCTCGGCATCGAAACCGCCCGGTGCAGCCAGGTAAGCGCGTACGCCCCGCCGGGGTTGCCGGAGAGTAAGGCGCTGCCCCTTGGTCAGGGTGAAGCTGCGCCAAGGGGCCAGGTATTGATCGTCGATGTGCGCGTCCAAGTCGGCCCCGGCCAGCGCCAGCACGCAATCATGCTGCGCCACCACGCTGAACCCACCCAAGGCAACCTCTACGACGGGAGCCTGCAGGGCATTGCCCAGCAACCAGTTGGCCCAGTGCATCGCGACCCAATCCAGAGCACCGCCCTGGGTGACCCCAAGGTGCCTCACGCCAAAGCGACCCGCATCCTGTAATGCACACAGCGGTGTGCTGGCCTCGACTCGCAAGTGCTTCATGCCTGTGCCTCTTCATCACCGCCCAACGCCAGAAATTCCTGCCGCGTCACCGCTACGAAACGGACGCGGTCACCCGGTTGCAGCAGGCTGTAGCCGTCGCGCTCACGGTCGAACAACCGTACCGGCGTCCGTCCGATCAGGTTCCAACCACCGGGTGAAACGGCCGGGTAGGCGGCGGTCTGGCGCTCGGCAATCCCGACACTGCCCGCTGCCACCTGCTTGCGCGGGGTGCTTAGCCTCGGGGTGGCCAGCCGTTCGTCCACCAGCCCCATGAACGCGAAACCTGGCGCGAACCCTAGGGCGAACACCGGGTAGTCACGTTCGCTGTGCAAGCGCACGACCTCAGCTTCGCTCAGGCCTGCCTGACGCGCTAGCACGGGCAACTCCGGACCGACGCTGGCGTGGTACCACACCGGTATCTCGTGCCGACAGCCGCTGCTGTCAGTGCCAGGCTGTAGCCCTTCAAGGGCTTGCCTGATCAGGCAGCGTGCATCGGCCGGCGCCAGGTCGAAATGCACCATCAGGGTGGTGTAGGACGGCACCAGGTCGCGCAAGTGCGCACCGAACGCTGCTTGCAAGCGCTGGCTGGCGGCAAGCACCCAGGGCATGTTGGCTTCCTCGATGCGCTCGAACAGGCGCACCATCAGACAATCGATACCGACCACTTCGATGCGCGGGGTCATGCTGATACGATCCCATCAAGCGCCTGGCGAATCTGCCGAACTGCCGCCACCGAGCTGTCGTTGTCCCCATGCACGCAGAGCGTATGGGCCTTGAGCAGCAACGCAGTGCCATCGCTGGCCAGCAATGCGTGACCGTGGGCCAGCTTCACGGCTTGCTCCACCACCTGGGCCGGGTCGTGGTGCACGGCGCCCGGCAGGCGTCGCGACACCAGGTGGCCGCTGGCGGTGTAGGCCCGATCGGCGAACGCCTCGAACCAGAGCGGTACGCCGATTTCAGCGCCCAGCGCCTGGGCGGCCGCATCGTCGGCCGTGGCCATGAGCATCAGCGGCAGGCCACTGTCATAGGCCGCCACGGCCTCCAGCACCGTGCGCAGGATCAGCGGGTCGGCCATCATGTCGTTGTACAACGCACCGTGGGGTTTCACGTAGGCGACGCGTGTGCCCAGCGCCTTGCAGATGCCATCGAGCGCGCCGATCTGGTAGTGCAGCAAGTCGCGGATTTCTTCGGCACTGCACGCCAGGCTGCGCCGGCCGAAGCCGACCAAATCCGGGTAGGCCGGGTGCGCGCCCACGGTGACGTCGTGAGCCAGGGCCAACGTCACGGTGCGGCGCATGATGCCGGGGTCGCCGGCATGATAGCCACAGGCGATATTGGCACAGTCGATGTAAGGCATGACCTCGGCATCCAGGCCCATGCGCCAGCTGCCGAAGCTTTCGCCCATGTCGCAATTGAGTAGCAGGCGTTGCACCACGGTGTACCCCTTGTCGTTATCCATGTGCCTACCTTAGCGCGCCTGCAATTGTTTGCCGCGTGTTTCTGGCAGGCTCAGCGCTGCTACGATCACCACGCCATAAGACACCGCCGAGAACAGGCCAATGCCCAGGCCCAGCGGCACCTGCTGCCCCAGCATGCCGATCAGCAGCGGGAACAGCGCCGCGACGATCTTGCCGACGTTGTAGCAAAAACCTTGCCCCGAGCCGCGAACGCGCGTGGGAAACAGCTCGGTCAGAAAGGCCCCCATGCCGCTGAAGATGCCCGAGGCGAAAAAACCCAGCGGGAAACCCAACCACAGCATCACCCCATCACTGACGGGCATTTGCGTGTACAGCAGCACGATGACGAACGAGCCTACGGCGAACAGGATGAAATTTTTCTTGCGCCCAAGCAGGTCGGACAGGTAGGCGCTGATCACATAGCCCACATAGGAGCCTACGATCACCATTGCCAGGTAGCCGCCGGTACCCAGCACGCTCAGCCCACGCTCGTTCTTCAGAAACGTGGGCAGCCAGGCGGTGATTGCGTAGTAGCCGCCCAGGGCGCCGGTGGTCAGCAGCGAGGCACGCACGGTGGTCCAGAGCATGCCGGGGGCAAAGATTTCATAGAAATGCGAGGGCGCCGCAGTGGCTTCGGTTGCCTTGGCCTGGCGGTAGACCTCCGGATCCTTGACCAGCCGCCGAACGAAGATCACGAACACGGCCGGCACCAGCCCGAGCAAGAACAGCGCCCGCCAGGCCTGCTCCGGCGGCAACCAGGTGAACAGCAGCGCGTACAGGATGGCCGTCAGCCCCCAGCCGATGGCCCAGCCCGACTGCACCATGCCCACCGCCTTGCCGCGGTCCTGGGCACGAATGACCTCGCCGATGAGCACCGCGCCTGCCGTCCACTCACCACCGAAGCCAAAACCCATCAGGGTCCTGGCGACCAGCAGTTGCTCGTAGTTCTGGGCAAAGCCGCAGAGGAAGGTGAAGAAGGCGAACCACAGCACTGTCAGTTGCAGGGTGCGGACCCGGCCGATGCGGTCTGAGAGAATGCCGGCCACCCAGCCACCGATGGCCGAAGCGACCAGGGTACTGGTGTGGATCAGCCCAGCCTCGGTGGTGGTGATGCCCCACAACATGATCAACGTGGGGATGACGAAGCTGAGCATCTGCGTGTCCATGCCGTCCAGGCCATAGCCGATCTTGCAACTCCAGAAGGTACGTCGCTGTTGTTGATCGATGTCGCGGTACCAGGCAAAAGGCCCGGAGGAGGATGGGGAACTGATCTGCTGCTGCGTGCCGGTGGGGTTCATGGATGCCTCGGCTTGTTGGTATTGTTTTATGGGGCGACAGCAAAGGTCGCGGCCTGGGCTTCATGTTCAGAGCACGCGGCGCTGGCGTCCAACGAGAAAAACCCCGGGTCTGGAACAAGAAAAACTGATCATGAACCTTCGCTTTCTCGAAACGTTCGTCTGGGTCGCTCGCCTCAAGAGCTTCCGCCTGACCGCGCAGAAGCTGTTCACTACCCAGGCGTCGGTGTCCAGCCGTATCGCGGCGCTCGAAGCCGACCTGGGCGTTAAGCTGCTGTTGCGCGACTCGCGCGGGGTCAGCCTGACCCCGGAAGGCAGCAAGGTGCTGGAACATGCCGAGCGCATGCTGGAAACCGCCAAGGCGCTCAAACAGTCGCTGGACAGCGACCGGGCCAAGGTCGGGCGTATTCGTCTCGGGGTAATGGACACGGTCATTCATACCTGGATGAGCGCGCTGGTGGCCGAATTGACCGAGCGTTATCGGCAGGTGGAGATCGAACTGGTCGCCGACACGGCGCTGAATTTGCGCGAGCAACTGCACAAAGGCTTTCTGGACGTGATCGTGCAAACAGACTTGCTGCGCGAGCCTTCGATCCGCAGCCTGGATCTGGCGCGCTATCCGATGGGCTGGGTGGTCGCTGCCGGGTCGCACCTGCACAGGGACTACGCGTCACTGGCCGAGCTGGGGCGCGAGCGCATCATTACTTTCTCGAAGAATTCCCGGCCCCACCAGGAAGTACTGGCGTTGCTGCAAGGGGCCGGGGTGCAAACGCCGCGGCTGAACTGCGTCAATTCGGTAGCGGCCATTACCCGCTTGTTGCGCGACGGTTTTGGCATCGGGGCCTTGCCACCTGCCCTAGTGGAGGCCGAACTGAACCAGGGTGACCTGGTGCTGCTGGCTGGGCTTCAGCCTCCGCCAAGCCTGGAGCTGGTAGTAGCCTGGCAGACCGGGGTGGCATTGGTGGATGAAGTGGTTGGTGTCTGTCGGCAGGTGCTGGAGCGCTATGCGCAGGACGTGGGCGGGCAACGGATCGTGCTGGTGCCGGGGGGGATGTAGTAAGGGTTTTGACTCGATTTGGGGTAACCGCGCAAATGGCTAGGCCAACGTGTCAGCCCCTAGCCTAACGCCAACTCTCCTTAACCGCACCACGTCGCCCACCCAGTATCAACCGACCTATCCCCAGCAACAGGCTTTCTACCACGAATGCCAGCACGAACCCGGCGCCGACGCCCCAGCCGATGGCCTGCGGAACCAGCAAGACCTGGTAGCTGTAGCCGTTGAGCGTTTCTTCTCGCAGCCGCGGGTCGGCTTGCGTCAGGACATGCCAGGTACGCTGCGCCCATGAACCTTGCAGCGCCTGCCACTCGTCTTCGAGCATCTGGTTGCGAATCATCAGGCTTTCGATGCTGTTGGCATCACTGAGAAAAACGGGGTCGTCACTGCTGCGGTAGTGTCGCAACAAGGCTTGCAGGTCGCCGTTGAAAAAACGCTCAGCCGTCTGGCGAAAACCGTCCAGCGCCTCGCGAGATTCGAATAGGTGGGCCTCCACGCGCTGGCTATAGTCCTTGACCAGCCCCGGGACCTGGATGCCGGCCAACAGCCCGAGGGTGAACAGCAGCAACCGCAGGTAACTTCTGAACATGCAGCATCCTTAGCTTTGTCCGTGCGCGGTGCACTCGCCGTGCCGCCACAGGGCCCACTGACCTGGCGCGTAGCGGTTCCAGGTTTCGTTCTCGGTCAAGGCCTCGGTGGCGATCACCGTGACCACGTCGTTGGGGGTGGTTTGGGTATGGAAATCGACGATCAGGTCTACATCCTTCAGCCGTGCCGCGCCAAACGGCGCGCGGCGGGTAATGTGGACCAGTTTCGTCGAACAGAAGCAGAACAGCCAGTCGCCATCGCTGAGCATGCAGTTGAACACGCCGCGGGCGCGATAACCGGCACAGGCTTCGACCAGCACCGGCAGTAGCTGTTCCACCGGCACCGGCTCCGGGAAAGCGCTGCGGATGCGATTGAGCAGGTCACAAAACGCCGCCTCGCTGTCGGTATCGCCAATGGGCTGGTAAAAGCTTGTGGAACCGGTGAAATCACCCAGTTGGCCGTTGTGGGCAAAGCACCAGTTGCGCCCCCACATCTCGCGCATGAAGGGGTGGGTGTTGGCCAGGCAGACCTTGCCGACATTGGCCTGGCGGATGTGCCCGATCACCACTTCGCTCTTGATCGGGTAGCGTCTTACCAGGTTGGCCACTTCGGACTCGCTGCTGGCGGCAGGGTCCTGGAACAGGCGCAGGCCGCGCCCTTCGTAAAAGCCGATGCCCCAGCCGTCACGGTGCGGGCCGGTGCGCCCGCCGCGTTGGATCAGGCCGGTGAAGCTGAAGACGATGTCGGTGGGGACGTTAGCACTCATGCCCAGCAGTTCGCACATGGCGGTGTCTCCGTTTACAGGCGGGGCTCGACCCGGCCAGCGCCGGCAGGCAGCGCAGGCGGGTCGTCACGGTAACGATCGCTGCGTTCCGCGGCCAAGGCCTCCCCAGGCGCAAGCGCCTGCGCTTCGGCGG
>NZ_DIMK01000030.1:0-24273 GCF_002425525.1 Pseudomonas sp. UBA5568
CGCAGTAGGCACGATGCCCGCCAGCAGGCGGTCGGTAAGACGGCTGGGCAGCGCCAGGCGCCGCGCATTGAGCGCGGCGACGTCGTTGCGGGTGCTGGCCGCTTGCGTGGCGTGAACCGGGTCTGCGACCTTGCTGCCCCACAGCACCGGGCCGGCCTGCCCTCGCGGGAACGGGCTGGTATTGGCGGCGGCACTGCGGCTTTTGGTCAGCTGACGTACCAGCACATCCTGCAGGCCGATACCGCCACCCTCGCGGGACATGCTCACCGACAACTGTTGGTCGTACATGTCCCGGTACTGCTTGACCGTCTCGGTGTTCATCGGGTTGTCGTCGGCCAGGACATCGCTGGCCTTGCGCGAGGCCTTGAGCATCTCGCTGATGAACATCGACTCGAACTCCTGGGCCACCTTGCGCACGTTGGCTTCGCTGTCGCGGTCACCGTGCTTGAGGGCATTTAGGCGGTTGAGGTCGGTGAAGGCACCGCTGTCGACACTGCCGGAAACCAGGCTCTTGCTGTTCATCGACGCCGTCCTCAGATCACGATCAGGTCGGCCTGCAAGGCGCCGGCCTGTTTCAGGGCTTCGAGAATGGCCATCAGGTCACCGGGCGCGGCGCCCACCTGGTTCACCGCCCGGACGATTTCATCCAGCGTGGTACCCGGGCCGAACTTGAACATCGGCTTGGCTTCCTGCTCGGCATTGACCCGCGAGCGCGGGACCACGGCGGTCTGGCCGTTGGAAAGCGGGCCCGGCTGGCTGACGATGGGGTCTTCGGTGATGGTCACGGTCAAGCTGCCGTGGGTCACCGCCGCTGGCGACACCTTGACGTTCTGGCCGATGACGATGGTGCCGGTACGCGAGTTGATGATCACCTTGGCCACTGCCTGGCCTGGGTCGATTTCCAGGTTTTCCAGGATCGACAGGTAGTCCACCCGCTGGCTGGGGTCCATCGGCGCGCTCACGCGCACCGAACCACCGTCCACGGCCTGGGCCACGCCAGGGCCGAGCAGGTCATTGACCTTGTCGACGATGTGCTTGGCGGTGGTGAAGTCGGGGCGGTTGAGGTTCAGGGTCAGGGTGTTGCCCTGGTTGAAACCGCTTGGCACTGCCCGCTCAACGCTGGCGCCGCCCGGGATACGGCCGGCAGACGGTACGTTGACGGTGATCCGCGAGCCGTCGCGGCCTTCGGCATCGAAGCCGCCCACCACCAGGTTGCCTTGGGCGATGGCGTAGACGTTGCCGTCGATGCCCTTGAGCGGGGTCATCAACAGGCTGCCCCCGCGCAGGCTCTTGGAGTTACCAATCGACGACACGGTGATGTCCACCACCTGCCCTGGCTTGGCGAAAGCCGGCAAGTCGGCATGCACCGACACCGCGGCGACGTTTTTCAACTGCACGTTGCCCGATCCAGGCGGCACCTTGATGCCGAACTGCGAGAGCATGTTGTTGAACGTCTGCAGGGTGAAAGGCGTTTGCGTGGTCTGGTCGCCGGTACCGTTGAGGCCGACGACCAGGCCGTAGCCGATCAACTGGTTGGAGCGTACGCCCGAGATGCTGGCGATGTCCTTCAGGCGCTCGGCTTGCGCCGCGCAGGCACAGGTCAGCAGCAAGGTGGCGGTGAGCAGTTGCCTCAGGTTGAGCATGGTCAGGGTACTCAGAAGGGCCAAAGCGGGCTCATGAAGAAGCGGTCCAGCCACCCGGGCTGGCTGGCATCGGCAAACGAGCCGGTACCGGAATAGGTAATGCGCGCATCGGCCACCCGCGTGGACGGCACGGTGTTGTCGGTGGCGATGTCGTCGGCGCGAATGAGCCCGGCGATGCGCACCAGTTCTTCACCGGTATTCAGGGTCAGCCACTTCTCGCCGCGCACGGCGATGATGCCATTGGGCAGCACTTCGGCCACGGTGACGGTCACCGAGCCGGTCAGGGTGTTGCCCTGGGTGGCCTTGCTGTCGCCCTTGGTGGTGCGATCACCGCTGTAGCCGGCATCGAGCGACAGGTCGCCGCCGCCGAACGGGTTGTTGGTGTTCGGCTTGGCCCCGAACAGCGACGACAGGCCAAGGCTGGCCTTGCTGTTCTTCTGAATCTGGGAGCCTGCGTTCTTGCTGGCCGACGTGCGCTCGTTCAGCGTGATGGTGATGATGTCACCCACACGGAACGCCTTGCGGTCGCCGTACAGGTTCTGCTCGAACCCGGCCTGGTAGATCGAACCGTTGTTGGCCGCTGCCGGCAGAGGGGTGCGCGGGAGCACCGGCGCATAGTACGGGTCGTTGGGCTTGGCCGCCGGGGCGACGCAGCCTGCAAGCAACACCGCACCGCCCAGGGCGAAAACGGACAACAGACGATTCATGATGCATACCTCGCGGGTGCTACGGAAGTTGCTGGGATCACAGCTGCTGGGTAACGGTCTGCAGCATCGAGTTGGCGGCAGATATGACCTTGGAGTTCATCTCGTAGGCGCGCTGGGTGGTGATCATGTTCACCAGCTCTTCCACGGTGCTGACGTTGGAGTTCTCCAGGGTTTGCTGCAAGGTGGTACCGAAGCCGTTCAGGCCCGGGGTGCCGACCTGGGGGGCGCCGCTGGCGGCTGTTTCCAGGAACAGGTTGCCACCAATGGCCTGCAAGCCCGCCGGGTTGATGAAGTCGGCGGTCTGGATGTTGCCGATCACCTGGGCGGCCGGGTTACCGGCGGTGGTGATGGACACGGTACCGTCCTGGCCAACGGTGAAGGTCTGCGCGTCGTTGGGCACGACGATGGCAGGCTCCAGGGCGTAGCCGTTGGCGGTGACGATCTGGCCATCGGAGTTGAGATGGAAGGTGCCGTCACGGGTGTACGAAACCGTGCCATCTGGCTGCAGGATCTGGAAGAAACCGCGACCATTGACCGCCATGTCCAGCGGGTTCTCGGTGGTCTGCAGGCTGCCAGCCACGAAGCTTTTCTGGGTGCCGACGATGCGCACGCCAGTACCCACCTGCAAGCCAGAGGGCAGCTGGCTGTCCTGGGTGGACTGGGCGCCTGGCTGGCGACGGATCTGGTACAGCAAGTCCTGGAACTCGGCGCGATCACGTTTGAAGCCGGTGGTCGACACGTTGGCCAGGTTGTTGGAAATCACCGTCAGGTTGGTGTCCTGGGCGGACAGGCCGGTTTTGGCGACCCATAGAGCTGGAAGCATGTAAGTTCTCCTCGCGCGCCTGTTTTACGGCACCCGTTCAAATGTCATTAGCCGATTTGCAAAACCCGCGCCATGGCTTCATCGCCTTCCTTGGCCGCGCTCATCATCTTCACGTGCAGCTCGAACTGGCGGGACAACGCCAGCACTGAGGTCATCTCCTCGACTGCGTTGACGTTGCTGCCTTCAAGAAAGCCCGACACCACGCGAACATTGACGTCGGCATCGGCCGGCTGGCCGCTGGCCGTATGGATCAGGCCGTCTGCGCCCTTGTTCAGGCCCTTGGTGTCCGGGTTGACCAGCTTGATGCGGTCGACCTCGGCCATCACCCGTGGGTCTTCGCCCATGGAACGAATGCTGATGGTGCCGTCGGCACCCACTTCCACCTTCTGTTCAGGTGGAATGGCAATCGGGCCGCCGTTGCCGATCACCGGCATGCCGTTGCCGGCACGCAACACGCCCAGGGCGTCGATGTTCAGGCTGCCGGTGCGCACGTAGGCTTCGCTGCCGTCAGGCGCCTGCACGGCGATAAAGCCATGCCCGCTCACCGCCACGTCCAGGTCGCGACCGGTTTCGATCATCGGCCCTTCGCTGAAGTCGGTGGCCGGGCGCTCGGTCAGGGCAAAGGCCCGCGCCGGGAAGCTGTCGCCAAAGACCGGCATCGAGCGGGCCTGCTCCAGGTCACGCTGGAAGCCGTTGGTGGAAACGTTCGCCAGATTGTTGGCGTGGGCCTTCTGGGCCAGCGCGTTCTGGCTGGCGCCGGTCATGGCCACGTAAAGCAATTTGTCCACAGCATCTCCTCCGCGCGCCAGTACCGCGCTGTCATCAGGCAGGGTCAAGCAATAATCGAACCAGCTTTGCACCCCGGCGAATCGGGCACTTCAGCGCGACGGCTTTAGCGTCGGTGTCAGTTTGTTGGCATCGGATCAGCACGCCTGGATCAGTGATCGCGGCAGGCACCGTTTTTATAGGGGCCGGCAAACCGGGTCCAGCCTGAACCCGGGTTGCCTTGGACGCAGATGTATCGCCCGGTGACCAGGCTTTGCCACAGGAAGAAAGGCCTCGGGGCGGCCTCTGCCCATTGGGCACTGCCGCCCCCTATCACCAGGAGCAAGGACAACAAACCGGCATGCTTCACCGACCTTGCCCTTGAACCCCACGTATCACGCCTGAGCACGTCATCAGCTCATCTGAATGATGGTCTGCATGATGGTGCTTTCGGTGGAAATCGTCTTGGCGTTGGCCTGGTAGTTGCTCTGCGCCTTGATCAGGTTGACCAGCTCGCCGGTCAGGTCGACGTTGGAATCTTCCAGCGAGGAACCTGCAATCTGGCCCAGGGTGCCGGTGTCCGGCGCGCCGATCACCGGGACACCCGACGAAAACGACTCTTGCCAGTTGGTGCCGCCAATCGGCGTCAGGCCCTGCATGTTGGCGAAGCTGGCAATGGCGACCTGGCCGATGACCTTGTTCTTGCCATTGGTGAAGTTGGCGAACAGGAAACCGCCCTTGTCTACCGACAGGCTGGACAGTTCACCGGTAGCGAACCCGTCCTGATCCTTGGCGGTCACGGCCGAGGCCGCGTTGTATTGGGTCATGCCCAGCATGTCGAGGCTGACGCCGCCGGGGTTGGCGTTGGCGCCGTTGGCCGACCACTGGCCGGCAGCGTTCTTCTGCGCGGGGATCCAGTTGTCCAGGTTGAAGGTCTTGTTGGCATTGATCGACAGGCCACCGGCTACCGGCCCGGCCGTGAGGGCATCGGCGTTGAGCGTGCCGTCGGACTTGAACGGCAGGTCATTGATCAGCGGCTGCGTGGAGGTCGGGTCCTGTGGGTTGCGACCATCGATGGTGCTGTACATCTTCCAGGAATTGGACGTGTCATCCTTGATGAAGTACTGGTTCAACTGGTGCGCATTGCCCTGGCTGTCGTACACGTCGCTGGAGAACGTGAAGTTGTAGCTCTTGACGTCGGCTGGGTCGAACGGGGTGACCGTCGGCGCGCCATCGCTGGATTTGAGGTTGACCGTCTGATCGATCTTGGACGTGGCCTTGGGGGTGAGGTTGGCCGTGTCGATCTG
The DNA here is from genome assembly GCF_002425525.1 of Pseudomonas sp. UBA5568. NCBI lineage: Bacteria > Pseudomonadati > Pseudomonadota > Gammaproteobacteria > Pseudomonadales > Pseudomonadaceae > Pseudomonas > Pseudomonas sp. UBA5568. Next base: position 5,246 of record NZ_DIMK01000030.1, read on the forward strand.
AAGGTTGGTCAAGACACCCTGGACCACCTGGCCATTCTCATCGACGCCATAACCTTGCAGGTTGGCGCCGCCGGCATTGACGACGAAGCCCTGCTTGTCGCTGTAGAACGCCCCGGCCCGGGTATAGATCTTCGAGCCGTTGTCGTTGAGCGCGAAGAAGCCGTTGCCGTCGATGGCCATGTCCAGCGCCTGGCCGGTGCCGTTGATGTTGCCAGAGCTGAACTGCTGGGAGATGGCGGCGGTTCTTACACCGGTACCAATGGTGGTACGGCCGGCGCTGGTGCCGCGAATGGAGCTTGAGTACTGGTCGGCGAATTCGGCGCGCGAGGCCTTGAAGCCGGTGGTGGCGACGTTGGCAATGTTGTTGCCGGTTACGTTCAGGGCCTTGTTGGCTGCATTGAGGCCACTTAAGCCAATGTTGTAAGACATACGCTAACTCCTGAAGATGTGCCCTAGGCCCTAGATGCCGATGCTTTGAATGGTGGAAAGTGGAACGCTGCCCAGCCCTGCCAGGTTCAGCGACATTTCGCCGCCGTTGGTGCCCATGGTCACGCTGGTGACGGTGGCCGGCAGGTTGGTGGTCATGGCCGTGGCCGTGCCGTTGATCGAGGCGGTGGCCTTGAAGCTGTAGGTGCCGGCCGGCAGGGCCTCACCGGCGTCATCCTTGCCATCCCAGGTGAAGTCCACCTTGCCGCCAGCCTGGGAACCCAGATCGAGGGTGCGCACCAGCTTGCCGTCCTTGTCGTACACCCCCACCGAGGTGGCGGTACTCGAGCCGGTCAGGTTCACCGAGCCCTTCATGTCCTTGCTGGTGTCGACCATGGCCTTGTCGGTCTGCACGATCACGTTGCGCCCGACCAGCGACGACGCCTGCAAGGCCTGGGAAGACTGAAACGCACCGGCGATGTAATTGACCGAGCTGTTCAGGGTCTGGATACCTTCCAGACTGCTGAACTGCGCCAACTGCGCCACGAACTCGCCGTTCTGCTGCGGGTCGAGGGGGTTCTGGTTCTTCATCTGGGTGACCAGCAGCTGCAGGAAGGCATCTTTGCCCAGCGCACTGCCGGCGGCGCCGGTCTTATCGTCGTTCTTGCTTTCTTTGCGTTGCAGCGAGTTCAGGTAGCTACTACCGACGTCGCCTGTGGCATTGGTGGTGGTCATGTCGGCGTCCTATCACTGACCCAGGGTCAGTACCTTCTGCATCATGCTCTTGGCCGTGTTCATCAACTCGGCATTGGTCTGGAACGCGCGGCTGGCCGAGATCATGTCAGCCATCTCCTCGACCACGTTGACGTTGGGGTAATACACGTAGCCGTCCTTGTTCGCCGCCGGGTGGCTGGGCTCGTAGCGAGCCTCGAGGTTGCTCTGGTCCTCGACGATGCCAGTTACCTGCACGCCCTGCCCTGCCTCGCCCTGGTCCTCGAACAGCGACTGGCTGGTGCCGGCCTGGGTGTTCTGGAACGTGGTGGCGAACACGGGATGACGAGCGCGGTAAGTCTGGTCGATGCTCGACGAGACCGTCTCGGCGTTGGCGATGTTGGAGGCGACGGTGTTCAGGCGCGTGTTCTGCGCGCTCATGCCGGAACCGGCAATGTTGAAGACACTGGAAAGGGACATGGTCATTCTCCCCGCAGGGCTGACACCAGCCCTTTGAATTTACTGTTGAGCAACGTGAAGCTGGCCTGGAAGCCGATGGCATTTTCGGTGTAGTTGGACTGCTCGATCTGCGCGTCCACGGTGTTCTGGTCGATCGAGGGCTGCATCGGCGTGCGGTACTTGAGGGCTTCGTCGCTCAGCGCCACGCCGTCGGCCTCGATGTGCCGGCTGTTGGTGCGCTCCAGACCGAAGCGGCCGCCGTTCTGCTGCTTGTCGCTTTCGGCGGCCAGCACAGAGGCGAAGTCCAGGTCACGGGCCTTGTAGTTGGGGGTGTCGGCGTTGGCGATGTTGTTGGCCAGCACTTCGGCGCGTTGCGCACGAAAGCCCAGGGCCTTTTCATGGATACCAAGCGCCTTGTCGAAGCTGATGCTCATGTCGGGGAAACCTTCAGCGGTTGACCAGAGTGTCGTTGCCGAAGGTTTTAGCAAAGCTTGTGCCAACATCTGCAAAGCCCGGATTCAAGGCCTTGCAGCCCTGCTCGCAGGGGCGCGATGCCAGAAAAGCGGCAAACTACACGTGGCCGAATGGCCACAAGCGGCAAAAAGAAGCGCACTTGAGCGGCAAAACAAAAATTTGACGTCAGCGGCAGGGCCGACTCAGTGAAGGCCGCTGACAAGACGTCTTGTCAGCGCCATATACGACTCAGGCCTACTTGGCCTGGTAGATGATCCCCGGGCTGCATTGCACCATCTGGTAATGATCCGGCAGGCCGTTGAGGGCTTCGGATGCGCCCAGGAACAAGTACCCGCCCGGCTTGAGCGTGCTGTGGATGCGCAGCAGGATGTCTTTCTTGACCTGGGCCGAAAAGTAGATCAACACGTTGCGGCAGAACACGATGTCGAATTTGCCCAGGCTCGCATAGCTGTCGAGCAGGTTGAACGAGCGGAACTCCACCCGGTTGCGAATCGCCGGCTTGATGGCCCAGCGCCCCGGCCCCTTGGGGTCGAAGTAGCGCTGCAGGCGCTCGGCCGACAAGCCGCGGGCTATCGCCAGGCTGTCGTATTCGCCAGTCTTGCAGTTGTTGAGCATGGTGCCCGACAGGTCGGTCGCAACGATCTGCGCGCCCATTTTCAGCTGGCCCAGGTTGCTGCGTTCGAACTCGTCGATGGCCATGGAGATGGAGTACGGCTCCTGGCCCGACGAGCACGCCGCCGACCACATGCGCAGGCGCTGGCCGGGGTTGTTGCGGATGAACTCGGGGATGACCTTGTTCTTGAGCACCTCGAACGGGTAGGTATCGCGAAACCACAGGGTTTCGTTGGTGGTCATGGCGTCGACCACCTGCTCGCGCAGGCCGCCACGCGGCTGCGCCTGAATGCGCTGCACCAGCTCGCCCAGGCTCTTGATGCCCTGCTGCTCCATCAACTTGTTGAGGCGGCTGGACACCAGGTACTGCTTATTCTCGCCCAGCAAGATGCCACAGGCTTTTTCCAGAAATACCCGGAACTGTTCGAAATCCAAATTACCCGTAGACACTGCTGCCGCCTCTTTTCAATCACTGTGGCCGGGGCGAACCCCGGCGCCTTTCAATGCGCTGCCTTGATCCGGTCAACCACGCGCTGGGCCAGATCATCCGGCCGGAACTTGGCCAGGAAGTCATCGGCGCCCACTTTCTTGACCATCGCCTGGTTGAACACCCCGGACAGGGAAGTATGCAGGCAGATGTGCAGTTTTTGCATGCGCGGGTCGCTGCGAATTTCCGCTGTCAGGGTATAGCCGTCCATTTCCGGCATCTCAATGTCGGAAATCATCATCAGAAACTCTTCTTCGGGCTTCTTGCCTTCGTCCACCAACTGGCGCAGGTAGTTCAAGGCCTGGCGACCGTCATTGAGCGCCACCACCTCGACGCCGACGGTCTGCAGGCAGCGGCTGACCTGCTTGCGTGCCACCGACGAATCGTCGACGGTCAACACCCGCAGCATCACGGCCTTGTCCTGCACCTCGGCGTCCACCACACCCGCCGACACCGACTCCGAAGACGGCGCAACCTCGGCCAGCACCTTCTCCACGTCGATGATCTCGACCATGCGGTTGTCCACCCGAGTGACTGCCGTCAGGTAGTGATCGCGGCCGGTCCCCTTGGGTGGCGGATGGATTTCTTCCCAGTTCATGTTGACGATGCGCTCGACCGAGTGCACCAGGAAGCCCTGGGTCTTGGTGTTGTACTCGGTAATGATCACGAAACTGCTGCGCGTGTCCTCCTGCAACGGGCGCAGGCCGGTGGCCATCGACAGGTCAAGGATCGGGATCGTCGCGCCGCGAATGTTGGCGACGCCGCGCACTACCGGGTGCGCCTTGGGCAGAATGGTCAGCGCAGGGCATTGCAGCACTTCCCTGACCTTGAAAACGTTGATGCCATAAAGCTGTTCGCCGTTGAGGCGGAACAGCAGCAGTTCCAGGCGATTCTGCCCTACCAGCTGTGTGCGCTGGTTGACCGAATCCATAACCCCCGCCATGCCGAACTCCTTACCTGTCAGCCATTCGTTGCCACTCACTCAAGAAGTCGGCACGGGCTTTGCTTTTTTGAGCGCCATGTACATGAAAACGACAGTTTCCCGACGATTGACGCGCCTGCTGGCTGGCTTGCTGGCCGCACTGTGCCTGCTGGTACCGGTTCGCACCTGGGCGGACGCGTTCACCATGCCTGAACAGCTTATCGGTGTCACCCAGGGGTTTCTTGAGTTCACCGTCGAAGATTATCTCGCCACGACCCAAACGGCCGGCCGCTACGAGATTCAGGTCAACCCGTTGGACCCACGGTTGCGCATGCCCCTGTGCAGCCAGGCGCTCGACGCCTCGTTGGAAAGCCCGAGCGTGCCGCTGGGGCGGGTGACGGTGCGTGTGCGCTGCGACGGCGCGGCGCCTTGGACCGTGTTCGTGCCCGCCACCGTTCGCTTGTTCCGCGAGGTGGTCGTGGTCACCCGCCCGCTGCGACGGGACAACGTGGTGAGCGAAGGTGATGTGGCCCTGCGCGAACGGGACGTCGGCACGCTGGGCCAAGGGTTTCTGACCGATATGGGCCAGGCGGTCGGCATGAAGATGCTGCGCCCGACGGTGATGGATCAGGTGCTGACGCCTCAGCACCTGGAGCAGGCGGAGGTGGTGCGCAAAGGCGATCATGTGGTGATCGTTGCCCGCAGCGGCACGTTGAGCGTACGCATGCCTGGCGAGGCGCTGAGCAAAGGCGGCATCAGCGAGCAGATTCGGGTGCGCAACCTCAATTCCAAACGCGTGGTCAAGGCCATGGTGACAGGCCCGGGCCAGGTCGAGGTGAGCATGTAAGCCAGTGGGCGGAAGCCGCTGGCGCACGGGAACCGCTTTTTTTAGACTGTGTCAGAAAACGGGTAACAGGCTGTCGCTCAAGACAGCCACGCATTTGTGCCTAAAGTTTATCGTGAGTTGGCCGAAAACAAGGCAAGCGTCCATAAACCCAGAGGTTTTCTGATCATGGTCATCGACTTCAGTCGTTTGAATAATTCCCCGGCCGTCACCGGCGGCGTACGCGGCAGCAATGCCCCTGGCAGCACTGAAAAGCCGGCCGCCAGCCAGGAAACAGTAAAGGGCGCGGGTGCAAGCGGAGAAGCCGTACACCTGAGCCCAGAGGCCCAGCAGTTGCAAAAGATCAGCGACAAGCTGCGCGATGAACCCGTCGTCAACAGCGCCAAGGTAGCCCAGCTCAAACAGGCCATTGCCGACGGCAGCTACCAGGTTGATGCCGGCCGGGTCGCCAGCAAGCTGCTTGATTTCGAAGCACAGCGTTGACCGTCGGGTGCGCTGACTTCAATGGACGCTTGAAAACCGGGAGTTAGCCATGCATGACACCACGCTGCTGCAACTGATCGAACAAGACATTGCCCCCATGCAGGAGCTGCTCGAGCTGCTGCAGAACGAGGCCGTCGCGCTGCACGGTCGCGACATGCAGTTGCTCGAGCAGATCCTGGCGCGCAAACAGTCACTGATCATCCTGCTCGAACAACACGGCCAGCGCCGTGGCCAGTTGCTGACCGACCTGGGCCTGAGCGCAGACCGCGCCGGCGTACAGGCGGTGGCGGCGCAATCGCCGCACGGTGACGTGATGCTGGAGCGACTCGATACGCTGGCGCAGCTGATGGATGAATGTCAGCAGGTCAACTTGACCAATGGCCGTATCATTCAGGTTCAGCAACAGGTCACCAATAATCAGGTACGCATTCTCATGGGCGGTGACTCACCCTCGCTCTACAACAGCCGCGGCAGCACCTCGCCCCTGACCAAGCCGCGCGCCCTCAGCCAAGTGTGATTTCCCTATCAAGGCACGGCACATACTGGCAAAATGCTGTTAATTGCCTGTGTCGCTTTTGCCTGGAGAACGTCAAGCCGTGTTCAATGAATCCGATGCCCCGCAACCGCCCAAGGTGCTGAGCACACCCTTGGAAATTGCGGCCAATTTACGGCAGCTCCAGGAAAGTCACGACCCCCTGATCATCACCTTCCATGACCGAGGCCATCGCTTCCAGAGTTACGTGGTGGACGTCGATCGGGAAAACAATGTGCTGGCGCTTGACGAGCTGATCCCCCGCGACGGTGAGAAATTCATCGAAAACGGCGAGCATTTCCGGGTGGAAGGCTTTCATGATGGTGTGCGCATCGCCTGGGAATGCACCCACGGCTTGCGCATCAGCGAAGTGGACGGCCATCGCTGCTACCGCGGCGGCCTGCCACTGGAGATGACCTACCACCAGCGCCGCAACGCATTTCGTGCCGCGCTGAAGCTGTCGCAGCTGGTGGACATCATGCTTGATGGCACGCACCTCAAGGGCAATGGTGCCTTGCGTGGCAAGTTGCTGGATGTGTCAGCTACAGGGTGCAAGCTGCGCTTTGACGGTAATGTCGAGGATCGCCTGCAGCTGGGTCAGGTCTATGAACGCTTCAAGGCCGGCGCACCGCTTGGGTTGGTGGATACCATGGTCGAGCTGCGCCATCTGCATTATGAAGAGCGCATCAATACCACGTTTGCTGGGGTTCGTTTTCATAACCTCAGTGGGCCTGCCCAGCGCAAGGTGGAGAGTTTTGTCTATCAGCTGCAGCGTGAGGCGCGGCGGTTTGATAAGGACGATTATTGATTTGCAGCTGGCGGTTGGGCCCCTGCGGCCTTTCAGCAGTTTGGGTGCTATCACTGAGTTTTAAAGCGTGGGTATGGCCGTTTAAAACAGTGTAGGCATTCATTGGCGAGGGTGGCGCGCAGTCACCCTTCCGCCCTTACGGCGGCTCACTTTTTGTCTTGTCAAAAAGTAAGCAAAAACCGCCTGCTCCTATCATACGGCCCCTGCGCTGCGCTCCGGGGTTCCCTCGCTCCGGGCTTGCTCCCGGGAGGACCGCGCTGCAGGCCCCATCCTGGGGCCCAGCGCTTGACAGGCATCCATGCCTGTCACCTCCCTGCGCAAGCCCTGTGCTCGGCCTCCTGAAGTCGCGATCTGCGGCGCCTGGGCTACCGCGCGCTTAGAAGCAGCAACAGCAACAGCTACAGCAAAACAGCGCATGTCTCTGATTTCATGCTCGAGCAGCTGCCCAAACTTCCCCCACATTCAAACCGGCTTATCGCCTTGCACCTCCTCCTGCGGCGACTCGCTGTCTTTCTCGGCCTCCTCCGTATCCTCGGCCGCTACCGGTGTCTGCATCACATCCTGCACGGTCTGCTCATCCACACGTGGGTCCAGCGCTGCCGACAGAGGCGAGCCGGCGGCGGGCATGGCGACGTGGCCCAGAGGGGCATCCTGGACCTGGTGCAGGCCAGTAACGGCTTTTGGACGGATGCGCCAGACCAGCACCAGGGCAAAGAATACGAAGAAGGCGTACAACATCTGCACCCCCAGCACTTTCATCAGCACGCCAGCTGCCAGGGGGCCGATGCATGCCCCCACGCCGTAAGTCACCAACAACATGGCAGTCAGCGAAACGCGGCGCTCGCTCTCCACGTGGTCGTTGGAAAAAGCCACGGCCAGCGGGTACAGGCTGAACTGCAACAGCGACACCACAAAGCCCATGGCGAACAGCAACTCCAGCGGCACGTCGGGCAGGATCGCCAGCGGCGCGGCGGTCACAGCCAGCCCCACTGCGACACTGCGAATCAGTACCGCACGGTCGTAACGGTCCGACAACCAGCCCAGCGGCCACTGAACCACCAGCCCTGCGAAGATGCAGCAGCCCATGAACAGACCGATCTGCTCGGTGCTCAGGCCCTGGCTGGCGGCATACAGCGGAGCAAGGCCGTAGAACGAGCCGACGATCAAACCCGAACCCAGTACGGTACTGAGCGACTGCGGTACGCGCTTGATGAAGAACTTCGGCTCCATGGGTGCCGGACGCAGCGGCGCAGGGTGAATGCGGCGGGTCATGGCCACTGGCACCAGGCACAAGGCGAAGCACATCGCGACCAGCATCAGCAGCTCAAGCCCCAGCTCAGGGTGCACCACCAGTATCAGCTGACCCAACACCAGGCCCAGGTAGGACGCGATCATGTACCCACTGAATACCGCGCCCCGGTACTTCACGTCCGCCTGCTCGTTGAGCCAGCTTTCGATGACCATGTACTGACACATCATGCCCAGGCCCACGATCATCCGCAGCCCGACCCAGGCCGGCAGCCAGTTGGTCAGGCCATGCCCAAGCACGGCGGCGCCGACGATCCCGGCGCAGGTGGCATAGGCGCGTATATGCCCTACTCGGCCGATGAGCCGGTGGCCGACCTTGCCGCCCACGGCAAGGCCGAAGTAGTTGGCCGCCATCAAGGCACCGACCCACAGGCTATCGACGTTGTCGGCAGCCAGGCGCAGCGCCAGGTAGGTACTGAGCAGGCCCGAGCCGATCAACATCATCAATGCAGCGAAATACAACGACTGAAACGGCTTCCAGATAGTGCGCATAAATCCCTTCGGCTCCCGGGTTGAGCTGGCAGTGGTACGTGCAGAATAAAGGCTTACGACAGGCGTTGCAGGCCCCGTGCTGCAAAATCGAATAGTCCCTCGTCCGTGGCCAGGTGATAGACGGGTCAGGCCACGCCACAGGGCACCGACGAACTTGGACAGCAGTCATTCGCGCAAGGTCATACCGTTTGCCGGTAACGGCAGGGCTGTCTTGTAGCGCACCTGCTTGAGCGCGAAGCTGGAACGAATGTTGGCAACGCCCGGCAGGCGGGTCAGGTAATCCAGAAACCGCTCCAGTGCCTGAATGCTGGGCAGTAGCACACGCAGCAGGTAGTCCGGGTCGCCAGTCATCAGGTAGCACTCCATGACCTCGGGCCGTTCGGCGATCTCTTCCTCGAAGCGGTGCAATGCCTGCTCTATCTGTTTTTCCAGGCTCACATGAATGAATACATTCACATCCAGCCCCAGCACCTCGGGCGACAACAGCGTGACCTGCTGGCGAATGACGCCAAGCTCCTCCATGGCCCGCACCCGATTGAAACAGGGCGTAGGCGACAGGTTGACCGAACGTGCCAGCTCGGCGTTGGTAATGCGGGCGTTTTCCTGAAGGCTGTTGAGAATGCCGATATCGGTACGATCGAGTTTGCGCATGAGACAAAATCACCGGTTTTTTGTGTTTATGCGAAATGTTTATCTGGCCTGCTCGCCAAAGGCAATCAACTAGAGAGAAATATTCTGCGCCGAGGCAACTAACATGTAGTTGACGCTGACCTGCTGGTCACGAGCCGGCACTCAGCAGCGACCGCTTCAAAGCTCACAAAAACAAATACCCGAGCGAGCGTAAACAGCATGAACGAGTACGCCCCCCTGCGCCTGCATGTGCCCGAGCCTACCGGCCGGCCAGGCTGCCAGACCGATTTTTCCTACCTGCGCCTGAATGACGCCGGCCAGGTCCGTAAACCGCCCATCGACGTAGAAGCCGCCGATACCGCCGACTTGTCCGGCAGCCTGGTGCGCGTGCTGGATGAACAGGGCAATGCCCAAGGCCCCTGGGCCGAGGACATTGATCCGCAGGTACTGCGTCAGGGCATGCGCGCCATGCTCAAGACCCGGATCTTCGACAGCCGCATGGTCGTCGCCCAGCGCCAGAAGAAGATGTCCTTCTACATGCAGAGCCTGGGCGAAGAAGCCATCGGCAGTGCCCAGGCACTGGCGCTGAACCGCACCGACATGTGCTTTCCGACCTATCGCCAGCAAAGCATCCTGATCGCCCGTGACGTTTCGCTGGTGGACATGATCTGCCAACTGCTCTCCAACGAGCGTGATCCGCTCAAGGGCCGCCAGTTGCCAATCATGTATTCGGTACGCGAGGCTGGCTTTTTCACCATCAGCGGCAACCTGGCGACCCAATTCGTGCAAGCGGTGGGCTGGGCCATGGCCTCGGCCATCAAGGGCGATACCAAGATCGCCTCGGCCTGGATCGGCGATGGTGCCACCGCCGAATCGGACTTCCACACCGCCCTTACCTTCGCCCACGTCTACCGCGCCCCAGTCATCCTCAACGTGGTCAACAACCAGTGGGCGATTTCCACGTTCCAGGCCATCGCTGGCGGCGAGTCCACCACCTTCGCCGGCCGCGGCGTGGGCTGTGGCATCGCCTCGTTGCGCGTGGACGGCAACGACTTCGTGGCCGTCTACGCGGCCTCGCGCTGGGCAGCCGAACGCGCACGCCGCGGCCTCGGCCCCAGCCTGATCGAGTGGGTCACCTACCGTGCTGGCCCGCATTCCACGTCCGATGATCCGTCCAAGTACCGCCCTGCGGACGATTGGAGCCACTTCCCGCTGGGCGATCCGATCGCTCGCCTGAAGCAGCACCTGGTCAAGATCGGCCACTGGTCCGAAGAAGAACACCAGGCCACCACGGCCGAATTCGAGGCTGCCGTGATCGCCGCGCAGAAGGAAGCCGAGCAGTACGGCACCCTTGCCAACGGACACATCCCCAGTGCCGCTTCGATGTTCGAGGACGTGTACAAGGAAATGCCGGACCACCTGCGTCGCCAACGTCAGGAACTGGGGGTCTGAAATGAACGATCACAACAACAGCATCAACCCGGAAACCGCCATGGCCACCACCACCATGACCATGATCCAGGCCCTGCGCTCGGCCATGGACATCATGCTCGAGCGCGACGATAACGTGGTCGTGTATGGCCAGGACGTCGGTTACTTCGGCGGCGTCTTCCGATGCACCGAGGGCCTGCAGAACAAGTACGGCAAATCGCGGGTGTTCGATGCCCCGATTTCCGAAAGCGGGATCGTCGGCACGGCGGTGGGCATGGGTGCCTACGGCTTGCGGCCGGTGGTGGAGATTCAGTTCGCCGATTATTTCTATCCAGCCTCGGACCAGATCGTGTCGGAAATGGCGCGGCTGCGTTACCGCTCTGCTGGCGAGTTCATCTCGCCGCTGACCCTGCGCATGCCATGTGGCGGGGGCATTTATGGTGGCCAGACCCACAGCCAGAGCCCGGAAGCGATGTTCACCCAGGTGTGCGGGCTGCGCACCGTCATGCCGTCCAACCCCTATGACGCCAAGGGGCTGCTCATTGCCTCGATCGAGTGCGATGACCCGGTCATCTTCCTTGAGCCCAAGCGCCTGTACAACGGCCCCTTCGATGGCCACCACGACCGTCCTGTGACGCCATGGTCCAAGCATCCCCAAAGCGCCGTGCCCGACGGTTACTACACCGTGCCCCTGGACAAGGCAGTGGTAACCCGGCCCGGCAACGACGTCACGGTCCTCACCTATGGCACGACGGTCTATGTCGCCCAGGTCGCGGCCGAAGAGACAGGCGTCGATGCCGAGGTGATCGACCTGCGCAGCCTGTGGCCGCTGGACCTGGAAACCATCGTCGCCTCGGTGCAGAAGACCGGCCGCTGCGTGGTGGTACATGAGGCCACGCGAACCTGCGGGTTCGGCGCCGAACTGGTCGCGCTAGTACAAGAGCACTGCTTCCATCACCTGGAGGCGCCCATCGAGCGCGTAACCGGTTGGGACACGCCCTACCCCCATGCACAGGAGTGGGCGTATTTCCCAGGGCCATCGCGGGTGGGTGCGGCATTGAAAAAGGTCATGGAGGTCTGAATGGGCACGCATGTCATCAAGATGCCGGACATTGGCGAAGGCATCGCGCAGGTTGAGTTGGTCGAGTGGTTCGTCAAGGTGGGCGACCTAATCGCCGAGGATCAGGTCGTGGCCGATGTCATGACCGACAAGGCCACGGTGGAGATCCCCTCCCCGGTCAGTGGCAAGGTCATGGCCCTGGGCGGCCAGCCTGGTGAAGTGATGTCGGTTGGCAGCGAGCTGATCCGCATCGAGGTCGAGGGCAACGGCAACCATGTGGACGCCCCGCAGGCCAAGGCCGCCGAAACACCACCTGCCAGCGAAGCCCCCAAGCAGGCTGCACAGGAACAACCCGCGCAGGCCACGCTGACGCCCCCGGCCAACCGCCCGGCCGCACCGCTGGCGCCCCGCCAGGCCAGCGACAAACCCCTCGCCTCGCCCGCGGTACGCAAACGCGCGCTGGATGCCGGCATCGAGCTGCGTTATGTGCATGGGAGCGGCCCTGCCGGGCGCATCCTGCATGAAGACCTCGATGCCTTCCTCAGCCAGCCCCAACGCACCGGTGAGCAAGCGCCAAGCGGCTACGGCAAGCGCATCGACAGCGAGCAAGTCCCGGTAATCGGCTTGCGGCGCAAGATCGCCCAGCGCATGCAGGACGCCAAACGGCGCGTGGCCCACTTCAGCTACGTCGAAGAAATCGACGTCACTGCTCTCGAAGCGCTGCGCCAGCAGCTCAACAGCAAGCACGGCCAAGACCGCGGCAAGCTCACCCTGCTGCCGTTCCTGGTCCGTGCGCTGGTCGTGGCACTGCGTGATTTTCCACAGATCAACGCTACGTACGATGACGAAGCACAGGTCATCACCCGCCATGGCGCGGTGCACGTCGGCATCGCGACCCAAGGGGACAACGGCCTGATGGTGCCGGTGCTGCGCCATGCCGAGGCAGGCAACCTGTGGGCCAATGCAGCGGAAATCGCCCGTGTGGCCAATGCCGCTCGCACCAACAAGGCCAGCCGCGAAGAACTGTCGGGTTCGACCATCACCCTGACCAGCCTCGGCGCACTGGGCGGCATCGTCAGCACGCCAGTGGTCAACACCCCGGAAGTGGCCATCGTGGGCGTCAACCGCATGGTCGAGCGGCCCGTGGTCATCGACGGCCAGATCGTGGTGCGCAAGATGATGAACCTGTCCAGCTCGTTCGACCATCGTGTTGTCGATGGCATGGACGCCGCGCTGTTCATCCAGGCCGTGCGAAGCCTGCTGGAACAACCCGCCTGCCTGTTTGTGGAGTGAGCATGCAACCGATCATCGAAACCACGCTGTTGATCATCGGCGGCGGCCCCGGCGGCTATGTGGCCGCCATCCGCGCCGGCCAGCTGGGCATACCTACGGTGCTGGTCGAAGGGCAAGCGCTGGGCGGAACGTGCCTGAACATCGGCTGCATTCCGTCAAAAGCCTTGATTCATGTAGCCGAGCAGTTCCATCAAGCCACCCGGTTTGCCGAGGGCTCCCAACTTGGCATCCGCGTAGCCTCCCCCGAGCTGGACATTCATCAGAGCGTTGCATGGAAAGACGGTATCGTCGACCGGCTGACCACCGGTGTAGCCGCCCTGCTGAAAAAGCACGGGGTCAAGGTCATCCAGGGCTGGGCGAAGTTGCTCGACGGCAAGCACGTGGAGGTCGACGACCAGCGCATCCGCTGCGAGCACCTGTTGCTGGCCACGGGCTCGAGCAGCATTGAGCTGCCCATGCTGCCGCTGGGGGACGCCGTCATTTCATCGACCGAGGCACTGACGCCCACTACGGTGCCGCGCCATTTGGTGGTGGTCGGTGGCGGATACATCGGTTTGGAACTGGGCACTGCGTACCGCAAGCTGGGTGCGCAGGTGAGTGTGGTGGAGGCCCGCGAACGGGTGTTGCCCACCTACGACGCCGAGCTCACCGCCCCCGTGGCCGAGTCGCTGAAAAAGCTCGGCATCGCCGTTTACCTCGACCACAAGGTGGAAGGCTATGAGCAAGGCACGCTGGTGGCCCGCAATAGCGAAGGCTCGCCCCTGCGCCTTGATGCCGACAGGGTACTGGTAGCGGCCGGCAGGCGCCCGCGCACCCAAGGTTTTAACCTCGAATGCCTGGACCTGCGCATGAATGGCGCGGCGATTGCCATCGACGCGCAGTGCCAGACCAGCATGCGCAACGTGTGGGCCATTGGTGACGTGGCGGGCGAGCCGATGCTGGCGCACCGGGCGATGGCCCAAGGCGAAATGGTCGCCGAACGCATCGCTGGCAAGCCACGTCGCTTCGAGCCGGCTGCGATCGCTGCGGTGTGCTTCACCGACCCGGAAGTGGTCGTCGCTGGCCTGACCCCTGATCAGGCGGTGGCGCAAGGGCTGGACTGCATCGTGGCGCAATTCCCCTTTGCCGCCAACGGGCGGGCCATGAGCCTGGAGTCCAAGACGGGGTTTGTGCGGGTGGTGGCACGCCGCGACAACCACCTCGTGCTGGGTTGGCAAGCGGTAGGCGTGGCTGTCTCCGAACTGTCCACTGCCTTTGCCCAGTCACTGGAAATGGGCGCGCGGCTGGAAGATGTGGCAGGCACGATTCATGCCCACCCAACCCTGGGCGAGGCGGTCCAGGAGGCCGCCCTGCGCGCGCTGGGCCACGCACTGCACATCTGACCCTTGCCGCAGCCTGGGTCAGCCAGGTCATTGGGCGACGGCGTTCTTGCCTGCGCCCTTTGCCCGGTAAAGCGCCTGATCGGCGCGCGCCAGCAGACTGTGCGGGTCGTCGTCTTCGCGCCACTGCACCACGCCGTAGCTCAAGGTCAATCGACACTCGCCAATGGGCTCCAACTGCGCTACCACCTCGCGCAGTTGTTCGGCGCAGGCGCAGGCTTGCTCCAGGCTCGTCTGGGCCAGGACCAGGACAAATTCATCACCCCCCCAACGCGCCAGCAAGTCGGTAGTGCGCTGGCGTGAGCGCAATGCCTCGGCTACGCGAACCAAGGCGGCGTCCCCCTGCGCATGGCCGTATTGGTCGTTGATAGGCTTGAAGTCATCCATGTCCATGGCGATGATCGACAGCGGCTGGCGAAAGCGCTGAGCCCGCTCGCACTCCTGCTTGAGCACATTCTCCAACCGATAGCGGTTGGCGATGCGCGTCAGGGAATCACGCTCGGCAAGCTCGCGGTTTTCGTCCAGTTGGCGCTGGAGCTGCTCGTTCACCCAGGACAATTCGCGCGTGCGCTCGGCGACCAGGCATTCCAGCGATTGGTTGCGCCGCTCAAGCTGCGCCAGTTGCCGCTTGCCGCTGTCGATGTTGCGATGGGCACCCAGCATGCGTGCCACCGAGCCGTCCGGATTGCGTGCAATGACGTACCCACTGTCCTCGACCCACAGGTAGCTGCCGTCGGCGCAGCGGCACCGGTACTCGACCAGGTAACGCTCGTTGCGCTGATGGATGTAGGCATCGAAGTGGGCCATGACACGCTGGAAATCGTCGGGGTGAATCAACCGCTCCCAGGTCAATACCGAGTTTTCCTGCGAGTGAGGCCCATAGCCAAGCATGAGGTACCAGCCAGGATTGCGATAGACATAACCCGTGTTGGCATCCCAGTCCCAGATACCGTCGCTGATCAGGTCATAGAGCGTGTGCAGCTGCTCCTGGGTAAAGCCCGTGGGCACGGGGGTGACGTGCTGGTTCATGCAAACTCCTGGATAACCAGCAACTGCGCCCCCAGTCCAAGGGCTGCTGAAGGTGGACAGAGACGGCGCGCGCCCAGTGAGGGC
Organism: Pseudomonas sp. UBA5568; assembly: GCF_002425525.1. NCBI lineage: Bacteria > Pseudomonadati > Pseudomonadota > Gammaproteobacteria > Pseudomonadales > Pseudomonadaceae > Pseudomonas > Pseudomonas sp. UBA5568. The sequence continues at coordinate 20,710 of NZ_DIMK01000030.1, forward strand.
GGCCTTTGACGGGGCAAGCATAGGGGTACGGGCGTAGGGCTGAAATACGTCTTAAGGCGTAGATTTGTAACGGGCGATTGGCGCAGGAGAACGGAGTGCTGGAGGCACTGGGGAGAAATGGCGTCCCAGGCAGGAATTGAACCTGCAACCTTCCCCTTAGGAGGGGGATGCTCTATCCAATTGAGCTACTGAGACACAACAACTGGCAGCAGGCGCTGCTCAGCGGGACGGCGTGCATGTTAACCAGCGTGTCGCCGTTTGTCATGTGTTGGAGTGCCATTTGAGCGTAATCCTTTTCCGCAGCCCTAGTGAGCCTGGATAACGCCCTCTTCTCGCAACACGCCCAGCAAGGCCTCCACTGCCGTGGACAGCGTAGTCGAGTTGTCCACCGTTCGTACGCCATCGTCGGCCGCATCACTCAAGCTGACATGCCGAGCCAGGCGCTGGTCGATCTCGGCTTGAGTCTCCCGGCCGCGGGCCTGCAGGCGTTGACGCAGGATATCGAGACTGACGTCCACACGGATGGCCAGCAAGTCAGGGTAGCGGATACGCGCCTGAGCCAGGTGGCCGCGCGAGCCGTTTACCAGCACCGACCTGCCCTGCGCTAGCCACTCGTCTATCTGCCGGGGGATACCGTACTGCAACCCATTGGCCTGCCAATGCATGGCGAATGCGCCTTGCAGCTTCATCCGTTCGAACTGCTCGGCATCGACGCCTACTGCGGCCTCCCCTTTGGCCTCAGGCGAGCGTGTGATGACTCGACGGGCGATTTCGACACGCGCTGCCGCCAGCTGAGGTCGGGCAGCGTCGATCAATGAGTCTTTGCCCGCGCCAGACGGTCCGATCAACAGAATCAGCTTGCCTCTAGGCGGCGAAACGCAGCTTGCATCATGGTGCATTGCCACTATGCTCTCAGGTTAAGAACCTGTGCGTTTGACGCTACTTTCGGCGCAGGTTTCAGGTTTTTTGCAGGATTCGCGGGGATACGTCTGACGTGAGGCCGCTATTGGACATGGGAAAATTTTAACCAGTGCTCATTTCTGATAATTGGTACTGGCATAAAGCCTTTATGAAGATCACTATTTGTCACAGAATTGACGCCAAGGAAACGGCAGCATTGAGGCAAGATGAGCGTCCATCTGCACAACCGGTTGAACATTTTGGCGATAAGGCGGTCGTATTTCCACCCCGCGCGGCCAATTTGAGAACCGCTTCCCCTGAACCAAAATCTGGTCAATTTATATGCGCCCAATGAAACAGGCTATTTATTCGAGCCGCACTGCTGACAAGTTCGTCGTTCGCCTGCCAGACGGGATGCGTGAGCGCATCGCCGAGGTAGCACGCAACCACCACCGCAGCATGAACTCGGAGATCATTGCACGCCTGGAGCAGAGCCTTATCCAGGAAGGTGCCCTGGGTGAGGAATTGAGCATGCGCCTGGACAGCCCTGAACTGTCGTTGCACGAACGCGAACTGCTGCAACGCTTCCGCCAGCTCTCCCATCGCCAGCAGAATGCGCTGGTTGCCCTGATTGCCCATGACGTGGAAATGGCCGCCGACGCTTCCTGACGCAAACCTTTGCTGTCACCCACAAAAAAGCCAGCTGATGCTGGCTTTTTTGTTTTAAGGGGTAGCCGCCTACCTGCCATCTATCACCCAGGCAGGCCAGGCGTTACGCAAGGCGTAACGCCCCGAGCCGTTAGAGCAGGAACACCGTGGCGAGCCCCAGGAAGATAAAGAAGCCGCCGCTGTCGGTGACTGCGGTGATCATCACGCTCGACCCCATTGCCGGGTCGCGCCCCAGCCGCGTCAAGGTCATCGGTATCAACACGCCCATCAGAGCCGCGAGCAGCAGGTTCAAGGTCATCGCGGCTGTCATTACCAGGCCCAGCGACCAGCTGCCATAGAGCCAGAAGGCCACGGCACCGATGACGCCACCCCATATCAATCCGTTGATCAAGGACACCGCCAGCTCTTTGCGCATCAGGCGCGAGGTATTACCGGGAGATACCTGGTCAAGGGCCATGGCGCGCACAATCATGGTGATGGTCTGGTTGCCGGAGTTGCCACCGATGCCCGCCACGATCGGCATCAGCGCAGCCAGGGCAACCAGCTTCTCGATGGACCCTTCGAACAAGCCGATCACCCGGGATGCGACGAAAGCGGTGATCAGGTTCACGGCCAGCCACGCCCAACGGTTGCGCAGCGAACGCCAAACCGACGCGAAGATGTCCTCTTCTTCGCGCAGACCGGCCATGTTCAGCACTTCGCTCTCACTCTCTTCGCGAATCAGGTCGACCATTTCGTCGATGGTCAAACGACCGATGAGCCGATCGCTCTTGTCCACGACCGGTGCCGATACGAGGTCATAGCGCTCGAAGGCCTGGGCTGCGTCGTAGGCGTCTTCATCGGGGTGGAAGGACACAGGATCGGTGGCCATCACGTCGGCCACTTGCTTGTCCGGGTCGTTGACCAGCAGGCGCTTGATCGGCAACACACCCTTGAGAATGCCATCGTGATCGACCACGAACAGCTTGTCGGTGTGGTTGGGCAATTCCTTGAGACGGCGCAGGTAACGCAATACCACTTCCAAGCTGACGTCTTCACGGATGGTCACCATCTCGAAGTCCATCAGCGCGCCGACTTGTTCCTCGTCATAGCTCAGCGCAGAGCGTACGCGCTCGCGTTGCTGGGCATCGAGGGTTTCCATCAGCTCGTGGACCACATCCCGTGGCAACTCAGGTGCCAGGTCGGCCAGCTCGTCGGCGTCCATTTCCTTGGCGGCAGCCAGCAGCTCGTGATCGTCCATGTCGGCGATCAACGACTGGCGCACGGCGTCTGACACTTCAAGCAGAATGTCGCCGTCACGATCCGAGCGCACCAGCTGCCAGACCGTCAGGCGGTCTTCGAGGGGCAAGGCTTCGAGGATGTAGGCGATATCGGCGGGGTGCAGGTCATCGAGCTTGCGCTGCAACTCGACGAGATTCTGCCGGTGGACGAGGTTTTCTACCAGGTCGTTGTGCGCACCCTCCTGGCGGTGGGTGACATCTTCGACCAGGCGCTGGCGCTGAAGCAGGTCAACGACCTGGGACAGGCGGTCCTGAAGGCTTTCTTGCGCTTTCTTTACTTCTACTTCAGTCATAGGCGAACTCCACTCCCAGCCGCGGAGCACGCCGGGGGAATCAATCGATTAGATCTATCTGTACGAAACGGTTTGGCGAGTAACTACTGGGTAAGTCCATGGTGGTAATCCACAAGCCCCGGCGGGGCTGACGGGCGCAATCATACACTGCTCAAGCTGACAGATCGCTTAAATTTTTGGCTATAACAATCGTTTGCGCGTCATTGCTCTGACAACGCATGAAACCATCGGTGCAATGGCATTGCGCGAGCTGGGTGTGCGCCCTGCCAAGGGCTTGGCATGCAGGCACAGAGCGCCTTAGCCGTATGTAAAACGTAGGGCGTGGGGCGCATAAGCGATTGGGAGTACAAACCCTGGAAAAACAAAAAGCCCGCTCAATGAGCGGGCTTCCTGTTTGGGTATGGCGGACTCAGCAGGATTCG